>NZ_JBRKNV010000019.1:0-1166 GCF_053010305.1 Streptococcus sp. Z554 | reverse complement strand
AGTGCGGGTGGTTCAATGGCTTATTCTTTCAATCATCCTGCAGGGATGTGTCCTATTTGTACTGGGATTGGGAAGGTTTATCAGTTAATTGAGGATAAGATTTTTGATACCACAAAATCATTGAATGAAGGTGCTATTAATTTTAGCCAATTTTCGAGTGGCTGGCAGGCTTATCTTTACAAAAATAATCCTTTACTTGATGCAGATAAAAAGTTAGCTGATTTTTCTGAGGAAGAATGGCAGATTTTGCGAGAAGGAAGCGATGAAATAGTCAAGGTTGAATTTCGTTCTAATAATACGGGGAGTGTGGACCGTGTTGACTATGAAGGTGTCATTCCGCGTTTCTACCGCCTCTATCTGAAAAGGGATATTTCTAAGCTGAAAAAATCATTGCAAGAAGAAGTGCTATCTCTTGTCATTCAGGTACCTTGTGCCAGTTGTGAAGGCTCAGGACTAAACCCCAAGGCCTTAGCTTCTAAGATAAACGGGCATAATATTGTTGACTATATGAACTTATCAGTCAGTGAACTCTTGCCTTTACTTGAAGAAGTTGATAGTCCTTTAGGTCAATCATTAGTTGCACAAATCAAGTCAGCTATTAAGCGGATGGAGACGGTTGGGATTGGTTATTTATCTTTGTCTCGGAAGACAGAAACCTTATCAGGTGGTGAGATGCAACGGGTCAAGTTGGTGCGACACATCGGTTCCAGCCTAAGTAATGTCAACTACGTTTTTGATGAACCGACTGCAGGTCTGCACCCTCATGATGCCGAGAAAATCGGTCAGCTCTTGTTGGATTTAAGAGATAAGCACAACAATATTTTGGTTGTGGAACATAGCCGACAAATGTTAGCTTTAGCGGATGAAGTCATTGAATTGGGACCATTGGCTGGTCGGGAAGGCGGTAGGCTAATTTTTCAAGGAAGTCTTGTAGAGTTGCAAAAAGCTGACACCTACACAACCCGTGCCCTAAATCAACCACTTAGACTGAATCAAGACCCACTAGCTTGGACAGAATATTTTGCCATCAAAGATGCTACTGCAAATAATCTTAAACAGGTTAATACAAAAATCCCTAAGGGAATCTTGACCGCAGTAACGGGTGTCGCGGGTTCAGGGAAGAGCTCTCTGATTGGTGTCGAATTTATCGAAAATTACCCAGATGC
>NZ_JBRKNV010000018.1:0-1556 GCF_053010305.1 Streptococcus sp. Z554 | reverse complement strand
GATGTACCAGCAACCTTTGAAGATGGTTCAACAACTAAGGTAATTCCAGGTGAAGGAACATACACAGTAGCACCAGATGGAACAGTTACATTCGTACCAGAAAAATCATTCACAGGAACAGGAACAGGCGTGACTGTTAAACGTGTAGACAAGAACGGTACACCAGTTACAGCTAAGTACACACCAACAGTAACTCCAGTAACACCAACAGCAACTCCAGCTGAATCAGTAGCACCTCAAGGTGTGGTTCAAACTGGAACTGTAACCTTCACAGAAGGTGATCCAGTTGCACCAATCGACAAGGATACCATTACGCTTCTTGATGAAAATGGTCAACCAGCTACATCAGTAGATGCTAAATCACCAGAAGGTAAGGTTATCGGTACCTTCACAGTTGACAAGGAAACAGGTGTTGTAACCTTCACTCCGACTGATAAATCATACTCTGGCGAAGTCGTTCCGGTTAAGGTTCAAGCTAAGGATGCCAACGGTACTCCAGCTGAAACAACGTACACACCTAAGATTACTCCAGTAGTTCCAACAGCAGACCCTGCAACATCAACAGATATCCAAGGTAAGACACAAACAGGAACACCAAGCTTTACACCAGGTAATCCAGATGTTCCAATGGATGATGATGTACCAGCAACCTTTGAAGATGGTTCAACAACTAAGGTAATTCCAGGTGAAGGAACATACACAGTAGCACCAGACGGAACAGTTACATTTGTACCAGAAAAATCATTCACAGGAACAGGAACAGGCGTGACTGTTAAACGTGTCGATAAGAATGGTACACCAGTTACAGCTAAGTACACACCAACAGTAACACCAGTAACACCAACAGGTGAACCAGCTACAACTATTGGACCAAAAGGTCAAGAACAGTCTGGCAAACCAACATTCAAAGAAGGCGACAGCCGTGTTCCAATGAATGATGATGTACCAGCTACATTTGACGATGGTTCAACAACTAAGACTATTCCAGGTGTTGGTACATACACAGTAGCACCAGACGGAACAGTAACCTTCAAACCAGAACCTGAGTTTACAGGAACAGCTCCATCAGTTACAGTTGTTCGTGAAGATATGAACGGAACAAAAGCTTCTGCAACATACACACCAACAGTAACACCAGTTACTACATTTGTAGATAAAGATGGTAAAGCAATTCCAGGTTATCCAACAGAAGATGGTGAAAATCCTAAGAAAGATATTCCAGGCTACCGCTTCGTAGAGACTAAGAAACTTCCAAACGGTGACACAGAACATGTCTACGAAAAAGTGAAGACTAGTCACAAGGATAAAGATGGAAACGAAATTCCAGGATATCCAACAGAAGATGGCGAAAATCCTAAGAAAGATATTCCAGGCTACCGCTTCGTAGAGACTAAGAAACTTCCTAACGGCGACACAGAACATATCTACGAAAAAGTGAAGACTCCAGATCCGAAACCAACTCCAGATCCAGAGCCAACTCCAGATCCAGAGCCAACTCCAGATCCAGAGCCAACTCCAGATCCGAAACCAACCCCAGATCCAGAGCCAACTCCAGA
>NZ_JBRKNV010000017.1:0-2236 GCF_053010305.1 Streptococcus sp. Z554 | reverse complement strand
AAGACAGTTGAAGGTGTTGGTACTTACACAGTAGCAGCTGACGGAACAGTAACATTTGTTCCAGAAAAATCATTCGTTGGAACTGCTCCAGCAGTAACCGTTGTTCGCGAAGATAAGAACGGAACAAAAGCATCTGCAACCTACACTCCAACAGTAACTCCTGTTAAACCAACCGCTACACCAGTTGAAACAACAGATATTCAAGGTGCTACACAAACAGGTAAACCTAAGTTTACAGAAGGCGACAGCCGTGTGCCTATGAATGACGCTATTCCAGCAACATTTGATGATGGCTCAACAACTAAGACAGTTGAAGGTGTTGGTACTTACACAGTAGCAGCTGACGGAACAGTAACATTTGTTCCAGAAAAATCATTCGTCGGAACTGCACCAGCAGTGACAGTTGTCCGCGAAGATAAGAACGGAACAAAAGCATCTGCAACCTACACTCCAACAGTAACTCCTGTTAAACCAACCGCTACACCAGTTGAAACAACAGATATTCAAGGTGCTACACAAACGGGCAAACCTGAATTTACTGAAGGCGACAGCCGTGTGCCTATGAATGATGCTGTTCCAGCAACATTTGACGATGGTTCAACAACTAAGACTGTTGATGGAGTTGGTACTTACACAGTAGCAGCTGACGGAACAGTAACATTTGTTCCAGAAAAATCATTCGTCGGAACTGCACCAGCAGTGACAGTTGTCCGCGAAGATAAGAACGGAACAAAAGCATCTGCAACCTACACTCCAACAGTAACTCCTGTTAAACCAACCGCTACACCAGTTGAAACAACAGATATTCAAGGTGCTACACAAACGGGCAAACCTGAATTTACTGAAGGCGACAGCCGTGTGCCTATGAATGATGCTGTTCCAGCAACCTTTGACGATGGTTCAACGACTAAGACTGTAGACGGAGTTGGTAAGTTTACAGTAGCACCAGATGGTACTGTAAACTTCGTTCCAGAACCTAACTTCACTGGGACTGCGCCGGCAGTAACAGTGGTTCGTGAGGATAAGAACGGAACGAAAGTTTCTGCTACTTATACACCAACTGTAACTCCAATTACAATCACTCCAACAGACAAAGTTTCTGAGGATATCCAAAACGTTCCACAAACTCAAACACCTACATTTGAGTTGAGCAACGATAAGACTGCGAAAATCACAAGTAAGAAATTGGTAGATCCAGCAACTGGTCAACCTACTGATGAAACTACTGTGACAGTTCCAGGAGAAGGAACTTACACTATTGATCCTACTACAGGAGCAGTAACATTTACGCCAGAAAAAGACTTTGTCGGTACTGCAAAAGGAGTAACTGTTCAGGCAACTGCTACTATTACAAATGCTAATGGTAAGACTGCAACCATTACTTCAGATGCGACCTACACACCAACGGTTGTGCCAGCAGTTCCAACTGCAAGCCCTGCAACTTCAAAAGATATCCAAGGTGCTACTCAAACAGGTACTCCAACCTTTGCAGGAGCTACTGTTGAAGTAAATGGTCAAGATAAAGCGATCACGATTAAGGGTAATAGCTATACATTGTTGGACAAAGATGGTAACGAAGTTTCAAGCACACCAGCTTATGCAGCAGATGGAACAACACCAATCGGTACATTCACCATCGACCCAGCAACTGGTACTGTAACATTCACACCAACTGATAAGTCTTACACTGGTAAAGTAACACCTGTTAAGGTTCAAGCTGAAAGCTCAAACGGAATCAAAGTTGATACAACTTACACTCCTGAGATTGTTCCAGTAACACCAACTGCAACACCAGCAGAAACAACAGACATCCAAGGCGCAACTCAAAAAGGTAAGCCTGAATTCAAGGGTGGAACTGTAACGGTTGATGGAGTAGAAAAAACTGTTCCAATCAACGAAGCTGTTCCAGCAACATTTGACGATGGAACAACAACTAAGACTGTTGAAGGTGTCGGTACATACACAGTAGCAGCAGACGGTACTGTTACATTTGTACCAGAGAAATCATTTGTCGGAACTGCACCAGCTGTGACAGTTGTCCGCGAAGATAAGAACGGAACAAAAGCTTCAGCAACCTACACACCAACAGTAACCCCAGTAATCCCAACAGCTGAAGATGCAACTTCAACTGACAAACAAGGTCAAACACAATCTGGTAAACCAAGCTTTACACCAGGTAATCCAGATGTTCCAATGGATGATGATGTACCAGCAACCTTTGAAGATGGTTCAACAA
>NZ_JBRKNV010000016.1:0-3594 GCF_053010305.1 Streptococcus sp. Z554 | reverse complement strand
ACAACGTGAAGACAAGTGTACCAAACGATGCGACTGCCTTTGCAGTAACAGATACTTTGGTAGACGTTCTTGAATTCAGAGGTTCAGCAACTGCAAGCTTGAACGGTCAAGTTCTTGACCCAAGTCAAATCAAGGTAGAAGGTCAAACTATTACCTTGACCCTTACAGAAGCACAAGTCAAAGCAAGTGCTGGTCAAGCAGTTGAATTAACATTCAACGCTAAGATCAAAGAAGGTTCAGACTTGACTCCATATCTAACTGATCGTGGATTCACTGTACCAAATACTGCTGGCTATGACGCAGGCTTCCCACACAAACCAGGTGTTCACAAAGATTCTAATGAAGTTCCAGTTGTAGTTCCAAAAGAACCAGAACCAGAAATTTCTAAGAAGATCAACCGTACTTTGGACCACTTGGATGTAGACTACGAAGCACCTTACATGTACAATGTTAATACTGCTTTACCAAAAGATATTGATAAGTACAAAGAGTTTACAGTAACAGATACTCTTGAATCTGTGTTGGCAATCACAGATACACCAGTAGCTTATGTAGATGGTCTTGATGCAACTGGAGTTCTTGAAACTAAAGTTGAAGGAAATACAGTAACTGTAACAGTGAAAGATTTCGCTCGACTTAAAGGATTCAAAGAAATCCAATTGTACATCCCAGCTAAGCTTAAAGCTAACAGCGACTTGAGCGCTTACGCTAACCAATTGGTACCTAACAAAGCAACTGTAAACTTCAAGGATGCTAACGGTCAATCTGGTAGCAAGGAAACTAAACCAGTAACGGTTAAACCTCGTGAACCAGAAAAACCAACTGATCCAAAACCAAATGAACCAGTTAAGACTGTTGGACCAGAAGATGGATCTAAACCTGGTAAAGAGTACCACTTGCCAAACGCAACTGATACATTCCGCTTCGACATTTCAACGCTCGTTCCTGCAGATCCAACGGATGAAAATGGAAACGCCTTGAAAGATGAGTACGGCCGCATCAAGAAGACTGAATTGACTAACTTCACTATCAGTGATGAAATCGACCAAGTCCTCAAAGTGAACCGTGACCGTATTGCTCTTAAAGTTGAAAACGCACAGTTTGACAAACTTCAAGCAGCTCTTCAAGCTCAACTTGATCAAGTTGAAGCTGAGCTTAAAGCCTTGATGGCTAAGTCTGAAGACAAGTCAGCTGATGAGAAAGTGAAAGCGGCTGAAGCTAAAGTTGCTGACTTGAAAGCTAAGGTAGAAGCAGCCAAAGCAGCAGTAACAACTGAGACTCCTGCAACAACTGAAGCACCAGCAACGACTGAAGCTCCTGTAACATCAGAAGGCGCAACAACTGAAGCGCCAGCAACAACTGAAGCACCTGCTACAACAGAAGCAGCACCAAGCCAACCAAGTCCAGAACTTGCTAACTTGGAAGCTGAACTCAAAGCAGCTGAAGCAGAACTTGCAAGCCTTCAAGCAGCAGCTAAGAAAGAAGCTGAATTGTCACCAGCTGATAAGAAACAACAACAAGAGAAACTTGAAAACGAAATCAAGAAACTGAAAGAAGCTCAAGCTAAGCTTAAATCAGCAATTGAAAAAGTTTCTAAAGTTTCAAATGACCGTGGTGAATTGGTAGGTAAAGATTTGGAAGCAATTGCCAAAGTTACTTACGATGAAACTACAAACCTTGTGACTGTTGAAATCAGCGACAAGGACGTTCTTGAAGCCTTGAAGGGAAGTAAAGTAAGTCTCGTTCTTTACACTAACTTCAAAGAAGGAACTGACTTCTCTAAATATGCTACTAAAGGTGTACCAAATACTGCTAAAGTAAGCTTCAACAACAAGCCAGGTACTACTAATACTGTTGTAGTGTTCCCACCAACACCACCAACACCAGAAAAACCACAAACACCACCACCAGGAGGAACTGTTCCTCCGGCAGAACCTAAGAAAACATTGCCAAATACAGGTTCTGAAGTATCTTCAATCTTTGGAGTACTTGCAGCCCTAGCTCTAGGCCTTGCTGGACTTCTTGTTTGGGGACGCAAAGTGGAGCGTTAAAAGACGGTAAAGAGGAGAGTAGAAGAATCTACTCTTCTCATTACTGTTTGATGAACAAAGTCAAGGGAAGAATAATGAGTAGAAAAAAATTATTAAAATTAGGAATTTCAATACTCGCTTTAAATGCTCTTGGAGTTGCGACTTATCATGTAGCTCCTGATCTATATGAAATTAAGACTGTACATGCAGAAGAACCAGGAGAAGATGAAGAAATCCCTGATGCTGCGGAAAGAAGTATCGCTTTTAAGTTCAGGGATAAAATGAACGACCTTGAAGAGGATTTTAATGATCTCAAAAAGAATCCTTCAGATGAAGAAACTCGTGAACTTGTACAAGATGAGTTAGATGATGTTGTAAAATATTATGGTATTGCCAAAAAAGCAATGAAGAGCGAAGTTGGAAAAAAATTCTTTGCACCTCTTGAAGAACGCTATCATACTTTGAAAGCTAAAGTAGAAGCGGCTTTGAATGGCAAAACTGAAGAACCAACAACACCAAAAGTTGAGCATCAAGAAATCACAACTAAGGAACCAGTTCCTTACCCATCTCGCACTGAGTACAATGCAACCCTTCCAGAAGGAACTCGCAATGTTAAGCAGGCAGGTGTTAATGGTGAAAAGACTGTTGTTTGGGATATCACTTTGACAGATGGCAAAGAAACAGCTCGTACCAAGAAGAGCGAAAATGTCACTAAACAGCCAGTTGAAGAAATCATCGAGGTTGGTACTAAGAAAGCCGCAGTAGAAACCAAAGAGAATGTAACTGTTGAAGAAAAAGTTCCATTCAAAGAAGAAACTAAGGTAGATCCAGCACTTGACAAGGGTAAAACTCGTGTTGAGGAAGGTGAAGAAGGTATCGATGAAGTTACATATGAAGTAACTAAAGTTGATGGTAAAGAAACAGCTCGTAAAGAGGTTTCACGTAAAACCAAAAAAGCACCTAAGAACAAAGTAACTTATACTGGAAGCAAAGCTGTTATCACAACTAAGGAAGTAACTCGTACAGAAGAAGTTGCCTTTACATCACGTGAAGTTGAAAATGCAATGTTAGCTGAAGGTGTTCGCCGTGTGAAAACAGCTGGACAAAAGGGTGTACGTACCATTGTTGAGACAGTGACTTACACAGATGGCGTTGAAACAAGTCGCGTTGTGAAATCAGACGATATCACAACAGCACCAGTTGAAGAAGTCATTGAAGTAGGAACTAAGAAAAATCCAGTCATCACAACTAAAGACGAAACTCGAACTGAAGAAGTTGCCTTCCAAACTAAGGAAGTAACCAACCCAGACCTAGCAGAAGGTGTTCGTCAAGTTAAGGTAGCTGGACAAAAAGGTGTTCGTACTATTGTTGAGACAGTGACTTATGCAGATGGCGTTGAAACAGGTCGTGTCGTGAAATCAAGTGAAATTACGACAGCACCAGTTGATGAAGTCATCGAAGTAGGCGCTAAGAAAAATCCAGTCATCACAACTAAAGACGAAACTAGAACTGAAGAAGTTGCCTTCCAAACTACGGAAGTAGCGAACCCAGACCTAGCAGAAGG
>NZ_JBRKNV010000015.1:0-4260 GCF_053010305.1 Streptococcus sp. Z554 | reverse complement strand
GGCTGTAAAAGCTGATGAAATCAGCGTAGTAGAGCCCACTCAACCACTGCGTCTTGCTCTACAATCCAAAGACAATTAAGAGGCTAGGACTTTTGTACCAGCCTCTTTTATATAGTTTGAAACTATAACTAGCTCTTGAAAACAAGAAAACGAAGGATCCAAAATAAGTGGTACAATAGTTACTATAGATTTGGAGGTAAAGTATGAGCAAATCATTTCACATCAACACAATTTTAGCACAAGCAGGTATCAAGTCAGATAAAGCGACAGGTGCTTTAGTTACACCGATCCACTTTTCAACGACTTATCAGCATCCAGAATTCGGTCAATCAACTGGATTTGACTATACACGTACCAAAAATCCAACTCGTAGCAAGGCAGAGGAAGTCTTAGCAGCCATTGAATCCGCCAAGTATGCTTTGGCAACAAGTTCAGGTATGTCTGCGATTGTCTTAGCCTTTAGTGTCTTTCCAGTAGGAAGCAAAGTTTTGGCTGTCCGTGACCTTTACGGAGGTTCTTTCCGCTGGTTTAATCAAGTGGAGCAGGAAGGACGTTTCCACTTTACCTATGCTAATACAGAGGAAGAGTTGATTGCTGAGCTAGAAAAGGATGTGGATGTACTTTATATCGAAACGCCAACCAATCCTTTAATGTTGGAATTTGATATTGAAAAATTATCAAAATTAGCTCATGCTAAAGGGGCGACAGTTGTCGTGGACAATACCTTCTATAGCCCGATTTACCAACGTCCAATTGAAGATGGAGCAGATATTGTCCTTCATTCAGCAACAAAATACCTTGCGGGACATAATGATGTGCTAGCTGGTGTAGTTGTGACGGATAGTGCTGATTTATACGAAAAACTCTTTTACAATCTCAATACGACAGGGGCTGTTTTGTCACCATTTGATAGTTATCAATTGATTCGTGGTCTGAAGACTTTGTCACTTCGTATGGAGCGCTCAACTGCTAATGCCCAAGAAATTGTAGCCTTTTTAGAGCAATCACCTGCAGTCAAAGAAGTTTTGTATACAGGACGTGGGGGAATGATTTCCTTTAAGGTGGCAGATGAGAAGCGTATTCCTCATATCTTAAATACTTTGAAAGTATTCTCATTTGCTGAAAGTTTAGGTGGTGTAGAAAGTCTGATTACCTATCCAACCACTCAAACCCATGCAGACATTCCTGCAGATGTTCGTCATTCTTATGGACTGACAGATGATCTTTTGCGCTTGTCTATTGGGATTGAGGATGCTAGAGATTTGATTGAAGACTTGCGTCAAGCCTTGGAAGGATAAAATTATGGGAAAATATGATTTCACGACCTTGCCCAATCGTTTTGGACATCATACCTATAAATGGAAAGAAGCAGAGACTGATCGTCAAGTATTGCCAGCCTGGATTGCTGATATGGACTTTGAGGTTTTACCTGAGATTCGTCAGACAGTCCATGACTATGCGGAGCAATTAGTCTATGGCTATACCTATGCTAGTGATGGATTGATTGAAGCTGTTCAAAACTGGGAGGAAAAACACCATGGTTATGGCTTTGAAAAGGATGCTCTAGTCTTTATCGAAGGAGTAGTACCAGCCATTTCAACAGCCATTCAAGCCTTTACTAAAGAAGGTGAAGCAGTGCTCATTAACACCCCGGTTTATCCTCCTTTTGCTCGGAGCATTAAGCTCAATAATCGTAGACTAATCACCAACTCTCTAGTGGAAAAAGATGGACTCTTTGAGATTGACTTTGATCGATTGGAGAAAGACTTTGTCGAAGAAGATGTGAAACTCTACGTTCTCTGCAATCCTCATAATCCTGGTGGACGCGTTTGGGAAAAGGAAGTCTTAGAGAAGATTGGACAACTTTGTCAAAAACATGGAGTCTTGCTAGTATCTGATGAGATTCACCAAGATTTAGCTCTATTTGGAAACAAGCACCAGTCATTCAACACGGTAAATGAAGATTTTAAAGAATTTTCACTGATTTTAAGCAGTGCTACCAAGACCTTCAACATTGCTGGAACGAAAAATTCTTACGCTATTATCGAGAATCCAAAGTTGAGACTTGCTTTCCAAAAACGCCAACTTGCTAATAATCAACATGAAATCTCAGGTTTGGGATATTTGGCAACAGAGACTGCCTATCGCTATGGAGAGGATTGGTTGACAGAACTCAAAGAGCTGATTGAGCAACACATCAATTATGTAGTTGATTTGTTTAGTAAAGAAACTAAAATCAAGGTCATGAAACCTCAAGGAACTTATCTCATTTGGCTTGATTTTTCGGCTTATGATATTAGCGATGAAGAGCTAAGAAGGCTCTTAAGAGACGAGGCAAAGGTTATCCTAAACAGAGGCTTAGACTTTGGTGAAGAAGGAGCCCTCCACGCTCGCTTAAATGTGGCTATGCCGACATCCGTCTTGGAAGAAGTTTGCCAACGAATCCTTGCCACTTTTTCAAATAAATAAAAACTAGCCTTTTAGGAGAAAAGTCTTCCTAGAAGGCTATTTTCATAGGCAGAAATATGGTATAATTAAGAGATAAAGTAAAGGGGAAACTATGGCTAAATTGATTCCAGGGAAGCTTCGAATGGAGGGAGTAGAACTCTACGAAACTGGTCAGATTGAAATCATTAAAGAACAAGACCATCGCATCTATGCGCGTGTAGCGGAAGAAGAAATTCGTTATAGTTTAGACGATGACTTGATTTTTTGTGCTTGTGATGTTTTCAAAAAAAGAGGTTACTGTGTTCATTTGGCAGCACTGGAAACTTACTTAAAAAATGACCAGCTAGGACAGAAAATCTTGCTCAACTTGGAGGCCAATCAGGAAGAGAAAGAGACTGTTGAGACACAGGTAACTATTGGAGGAAAATTTTTAGAATCTATCCAACTTCCAAGTCAGACTGACAAATATCAGCTTTCTGCTCAAGGACAGGTGGAAGCAGGAACCAATCGCATTATCTGGACTTTAAGAATTGGTCTTGCTCAGCAAGACAAGTTTTATGTGATTAGGGATATCCCTCTTTTCTTAAAAATTATAGAGGCTAACAAACCTTACATGATAGGAAAAAGTTACGAGTCTTCTTTAAGATTTGAGCACTTTGATAAAGGTAGCCAGGAAGTCTTGAATTTCTTACTAGGTTTGGTTGACGAGAAGGTTGAGTACACTATTTTTTTCCCAAATCAAGGACGACACCTTTATTTCCCTAAGGCTCTTTTTGAGCAAGGGGTTAGTCTCTTGATGGGCTTAGATGTGTTTCAATTTGATCATCAGATTTCAAATTATCATGAACTCCTTTTCCAAGATTTTGATGGTCAAGCAGGCTTGTTTTCCTTTGGGATTGAAGAAAAATCCAACTATTATGAGATGGAAATCTTTGAACGGGCAGGAATCAATTTCTTTTATAGAGGACAAGTACTATTTTCAAAAGGAACTTTTTATCTTTTGTCAAAAGAACAGGCAAGCTTGTTAGATAGATTAAGAAAAGTGCCTTTGGACAATAGCGGCAAAAAGATTTTACAATTTGACACTAGCGATCGAGATCTTTTGGCTTCTACCTTGTCGAAGTTTAAAGAAATTGGAAAGGTTGAGGCTCCTGAGTCGCTTCAAATTCAGTCTTTTCGTCCGTCTTTCTATATGGAACGAGAAGAAGATGGTTCAATTCGTCTAGATATGCAGTTTCAGTATGAAACTTGCTTAGTTAGGAACCGTAATGAACTGGAGAACCTCCCTTTTGCTAGTGATATTCAACTAGAGAAAGAGATTTTTCAATTGGCTCTATCAGCAGGCTTTGAAGCGGAATTTCAATCGTGGCGTCAAAGCCTAAAAGCAGAAAGTGTCCATGCTTTCTTTCAGGAAGTTTTACCAGCCTTTGCAGCGCTTGGAGAATTAAAAATTTCTGAGAGCCTACAAGAACTTTATCGGGTTCAAAAGCCTCAAGTTCAGATATCATCCAAGGGAAGTCTTTTAGAAATTCAATTTGATTTTCAGGATATTGATCAAGAAGAAATCGATCGAGCGATGAAAGCCTTAGTCGCAAAGCAAGATTATTATATTAGCTCCTCTAATCAGGTCTATTATTTCGATGAACAGACCAAGCGTATTCGTCAGGATTTAGAGGACTTAGGAATTGAAGAGATAGAGAGTGATTCTTTCCATGCTCGTAAATCTTTAGCTTATACTCTTTCTTATCTATTTAAGGATCAGGATCAAGTTACATTTACTGAAGAATTCCGACATTTGGCCCATGATTTGAC
>NZ_JBRKNV010000014.1:0-5213 GCF_053010305.1 Streptococcus sp. Z554 | reverse complement strand
AGCTAAGCGACTTCCATATCTCACAGGGGGCAACCCCCAACTACTTCCGGCGTTCTAGGGCTTAACTTCTGTGTTCGGCATGGGTACAGGTGTATCTCCTAGGCTATCGTCACTTAACTTTGAGTCTTACATACTCAAAATTGAATATCTATCAAATTTCACTTAAAATATTCACGCTTCGTATTCTCAGTTACTTTGGATAAGTCCTCGAGCTATTAGTATTAGTCCGCTACATGTGTCGCCACACTTCCACTTCTAACCTATCTACCTGATCATCTCTCAGGGCTCTTACTGATATAAAATCATGGGAAATCTCATCTTGAGGTGGGTTTCACACTTAGATGCTTTCAGCGTTTATCCCTTCCCTACATAGCTACCCAGCGATGCCTTTGGCAAGACAACTGGTACACCAGCGGTAAGTCCACTCTGGTCCTCTCGTACTAGGAGCAGATCCTCTCAAATTTCCTACGCCCGCGACGGATAGGGACCGAACTGTCTCACGACGTTCTGAACCCAGCTCGCGTGCCGCTTTAATGGGCGAACAGCCCAACCCTTGGGACCGACTACAGCCCCAGGATGCGACGAGCCGACATCGAGGTGCCAAACCTCCCCGTCGATGTGAACTCTTGGGGGAGATAAGCCTGTTATCCCCAGGGTAGCTTTTATCCGTTGAGCGATGGCCCTTCCATACGGAACCACCGGATCACTAAGCCCGACTTTCGTCCCTGCTCGAGTTGTAGCTCTCGCAGTCAAGCTCCCTTATACCTTTACACTCTGCGAATGATTTCCAACCATTCTGAGGGAACCTTTGGGCGCCTCCGTTACCTTTTAGGAGGCGACCGCCCCAGTCAAACTGCCCGTCAGACACTGTCTCCGATAGGGATCACCTATCCGGGTTAGAGTGGCCATAACACAAGGGTAGTATCCCAACAACGTCTCCCTCGAAACTGGCGTCCCGAGTTCATAGACTCCTACCTATCCTGTACATGTGGTACAGACACTCAATATCAAACTGCAGTAAAGCTCCATGGGGTCTTTCCGTCCTGTCGCGGGTAACCTGCATCTTCACAGGTACTAAAATTTCACCGAGTCTCTCGTTGAGACAGTGCCCAAATCATTACGCCTTTCGTGCGGGTCGGAACTTACCCGACAAGGAATTTCGCTACCTTAGGACCGTTATAGTTACGGCCGCCGTTTACTGGGGCTTCAATTCATACCTTCGCGTTACCGCTAAGCACTCCTCTTAACCTTCCAGCACCGGGCAGGCGTCACCCCCTATACATCATCTTACGATTTAGCAGAGAGCTGTGTTTTTGATAAACAGTTGCTTGGGCCTATTCACTGCGGCTGACCTAAAGTCAGCACCCCTTCTCCCGAAGTTACGGGGTCATTTTGCCGAGTTCCTTAACGAGAGTTCTCTCGCTCACCTGAGGCTACTCGCCTCGACTACCTGTGTCGGTTTGCGGTACGGGTAGAGTATGTTTAAACGCTAGAAGCTTTTCTTGGCAGTGTGACGTCACTAACTTCGCTACTAAACTTCGCTCCCCATCACAGCTCAATATTATAGAACTAAGCATTTAACTCAATTCACACCTCACTGCTTAGACAGACTCTTCCAATCGTCTGCTTTAGTTAGCCTACTGCGTCCCTCCATCACTACATACTCTAGTACAGGAATATCAACCTGTTGTCCATCGGATACACCTTTCGGTCTCTCCTTAGGTCCCGACTAACCCAGGGCGGACGAGCCTTCCCCTGGAAACCTTAGTCTTACGGTGGACAGGATTCTCACCTGTCTTTCGCTACTCATACCGGCATTCTCACTTCTATGCGTTCCAGCGCTCCTCACGGTACACCTTCTCCACACATAGAACGCTCTCCTACCATACCTATAAAGGTATCCACAGCTTCGGTAAATTGTTTTAGCCCCGGTACATTTTCGGCGCAGGGTCACTCGACTAGTGAGCTATTACGCACTCTTTGAATGAATAGCTGCTTCTAAGCTAACATCCTAGTTGTCTGTGCAACCCCACATCCTTTTCCACTTAACAATTATTTTGGGACCTTAGCTGGTGGTCTGGGCTGTTTCCCTTTCGACTACGGATCTTAGCACTCGCAGTCTGACTGCCGACCATAATTCATTGGCATTCGGAGTTTATCTGAGATTGGTAATCCGGGATGGACCCCTCACCCAAACAGTGCTCTACCTCCAAGAATCTTGATGTCGACGCTAGCCCTAAAGCTATTTCGGAGAGAACCAGCTATCTCCAAGTTCGTTTGGAATTTCTCCGCTACCCACAAGTCATCCAAGCACTTTTCAACGTGCCCTGGTTCGGTCCTCCAGTGCGTCTTACCGCACCTTCAACCTGCTCATGGGTAGGTCACATGGTTTCGGGTCTACGACATGATACTAATGCGCCCTATTCAGACTCGGTTTCCCTGCGGCTCCGTCTCTTCAACTTAACCTCGCATCATATCGTAACTCGCCGGTTCATTCTACAAAAGGCACGCTCTCACCCATTAACGGGCTCGAACTTGTTGTAGGCACACGGTTTCAGGTTCTATTTCACTCCCCTCCCGGGGTGCTTTTCACCTTTCCCTCACGGTACTGGTTCACTATCGGTCACTAGGGAGTATTTAGGGTTGGGAGATGGTCCTCCCAGATTCCGACGGGATTTCACGTGTCCCGCCGTACTCAGGATACTGCTAGGTACAAAGACTATTTAAAATACGAGGCTCTCACTCTCTTTGGCTGACCTTCCCATGTCATTCTTCTATAATCTTTGTGTCCACATTGCAGTCCTACAACCCCGAAGAGTAAACTCTTCGGTTTGCCCTCCTGCCGTTTCGCTCGCCGCTACTAAGGCAATCGCTTTTGCTTTCTCTTCCTGCAGCTACTTAGATGTTTCAGTTCACTGCGTCTTCCTCCTCATATCCTTAACAGATATGGGTAACAGGTATCACCTGCTGGGTTCCCCCATTCGGAAATCCCTGGATCATCGCTTACTTACAGCTACCCAAGGCATATCGTCGTTTGTCACGTCCTTCTTCGGCTCCTAGTGCCAAGGCATCCACCGTGCGCCCTTATTAACTTAACCTTATTTTTTGACCTTTCAGTCATAAACTCTTTATTAATACTACAGCGTTTTCGGTTTATTTTCTTGTTACTATTTGATATAGATATTCAATTTTCAATGTGCATGACTTGGTGATCTCTCACCAATGGAGCCTAGCGGGATCGAACCGCTGACCTCCTGCGTGCAAAGCAGGCGCTCTCCCAGCTGAGCTAAGGCCCCACAAGACCTCTCAAGACTAAACAAGACCAATGTGCTTTCCTTATCCTTAGAAAGGAGGTGATCCAGCCGCACCTTCCGATACGGCTACCTTGTTACGACTTCACCCCAATCATCTATCCCACCTTAGGCGGCTGGCTCCTAAAAGGTTACCTCACCGACTTCGGGTGTTACAAACTCTCGTGGTGTGACGGGCGGTGTGTACAAGGCCCGGGAACGTATTCACCGCGGCGTGCTGATCCGCGATTACTAGCGATTCCGACTTCATGTAGGCGAGTTGCAGCCTACAATCCGAACTGAGACTGGCTTTAAGAGATTAGCTTGCCGTCACCGACTTGCGACTCGTTGTACCAGCCATTGTAGCACGTGTGTAGCCCAGGTCATAAGGGGCATGATGATTTGACGTCATCCCCACCTTCCTCCGGTTTATTACCGGCAGTCTCGCTAGAGTGCCCAACTAAATGATGGCAACTAACAATAGGGGTTGCGCTCGTTGCGGGACTTAACCCAACATCTCACGACACGAGCTGACGACAACCATGCACCACCTGTCACCTCTGTCCCGAAGGAAAACTCTATCTCTAGAGCGGTCAGAGGGATGTCAAGACCTGGTAAGGTTCTTCGCGTTGCTTCGAATTAAACCACATGCTCCACCGCTTGTGCGGGCCCCCGTCAATTCCTTTGAGTTTCAACCTTGCGGTCGTACTCCCCAGGCGGAGTGCTTAATGCGTTAGCTACGGCACTAAACCCCGGAAAGGGTCTAACACCTAGCACTCATCGTTTACGGCGTGGACTACCAGGGTATCTAATCCTGTTTGCTCCCCACGCTTTCGAGCCTCAGCGTCAGTTACAAGCCAGAGAGCCGCTTTCGCCACCGGTGTTCCTCCATATATCTACGCATTTCACCGCTACACATGGAATTCCACTCTCCCCTCTTGCACTCAAGTTAAACAGTTTCCAAAGCGTACTATGGTTAAGCCACAGCCTTTAACTTCAGACTTATCTAACCGCCTGCGCTCGCTTTACGCCCAATAAATCCGGACAACGCTCGGGACCTACGTATTACCGCGGCTGCTGGCACGTAGTTAGCCGTCCCTTTCTGGTAAGATACCGTCACAGTGTGAACTTTCCACTCTCACACTCGTTCTTCTCTTACAACAGAGCTTTACGATCCGAAAACCTTCTTCACTCACGCGGCGTTGCTCGGTCAGACTTCCGTCCATTGCCGAAGATTCCCTACTGCTGCCTCCCGTAGGAGTCTGGGCCGTGTCTCAGTCCCAGTGTGGCCGATCACCCTCTCAGGTCGGCTATGTATCGTTGCCTTGGTGAGCCGTTACCTCACCAACTAGCTAATACAACGCAGGTCCATCTGGTAGTGATGCAATTGCACCTTTTAAGCAAATATCATGCGATATCTACTCTTATGCGGTATTAGCTATCGTTTCCAATAGTTATCCCCCGCTACCAGGCAGGTTACCTACGCGTTACTCACCCGTTCGCAACTCATCCGCTCGGTGCAAGCACCAAGCTTCAGCGTTCTACTTGCATGTATTAGGCACGCCGCCAGCGTTCGTCCTGAGCCAGGATCAAACTCTCATTAAAAGTTTGAGTTCTCACTCATTTCTGTCACTGACAGATTTATTGTTTTTTTCATTGTTCAGTACTATAACTTCAGTTATAGTGCCCTGCACATTGGTTCGTCTTGTTCAGTTTTCAAAGGTCTTTGTCACTTAATCTCTCTCAAGCGACAACTATATTAGTATATCACAGTCACTTTTAACTGTCAACAGGTTTTTTTAACTTTTTTATTTCCTATTAACCTATCTGCAATACACCCATAGTCCGTACGGGATTCGAACCCGTGTTACCGCCGTGAAAAGGCGGTGTCTTAACCCCTTGACCAACGGACCTTGAGCTTTT
>NZ_JBRKNV010000013.1:0-8287 GCF_053010305.1 Streptococcus sp. Z554 | reverse complement strand
GCGGCTGTTCATGACATTCCAGAGTTTAAGGGTGGCGTTAATGCTGCAGAAGCGGCTGTTCATGACATTCCAGAGTTCAAAGGTGGCGTTAATTGGGTTGAAGCAGCTAAGAATGATGTTCCTGAGTATAAAGAAGCATCAGGTACAGGAGATAATCAGACAAGTCCAATTGCAGAAAAACTTGATCAGAAACCAGCTCTAACACCATCAGTTGCGATGCAAACAGCACAAAAAGAAGCAGAACAGGCCAAACTTCCTGAAACTGGAGAAGGGGCAACTGGACACCTCTTCCTAGCTGGTCTTACAGTAGCAATGTCTGCTCTATTTCTTGAAAAAAGAAAAGAAGATTAAACATCATAGAGTTTTATATCATGAAAACTCAAACTCCTAACGGATTGGAATGGAGAACAACAAACACCTAGAGAGGACCTCTTGGTCCTCCCTTTTTAAAAGGGAAATGATAACGCTTACCCAATTTAAGCGTGGGAAAGGAAAAAAAGAAAATGGGAAAACATTTTTTTGAGAGACGGTGTCATTACAGTATACGTAAATTTGCAATTGGCGCTGCTTCTGTCATGATTGGTGCTAGCATTTTTGGTGCTGGTGTGGTTCAAGCAGCCGAAACAGAAGGACCTGCTGAGACAGAAGGAACAGTAACACAGGTTCAGCCCCTAGATAAGCTGCCTGCAGATATAGCAGCGGCCATTGAAAAAGCCGAAGCAGCAAATCCAACTGAAACTACTGAAACGAATCCGACTGAAGCGGAAACCAAGCCTGAAAATACTGGTGAAGCAACTCCAAAACCAGCAGAAACTCCTGCTCCTAAGGAGGAAGCAACTCCAAAACCAACAGAAACTCCAGCTCCTAAGGAAGAAGTAGCTCCAGTAGCTAAACCAGCTGAGAAGCCAGTGACCAAAGATTTGGTTGAAACTCCAGATGTCAACCATTTAGAAAAGGCAACTGCAACAGCTTCAAACCATGAAGCGAATACTCCATTTACAGCTGAGAAGGCAATTGATGGAAATCCAGATACTCGTTGGGCAACTGACCGTGATGTTGTGAAACCAACAATCGAATTTAAGCTTGAAAAGACAACCTTAATCAAGCATGTGGAAATCGATTGGGACCGTCGTGTTCGTGGCGAGCAAAATGATCCAAACATCAAATCTTGGAATCTCTATTATGCAGGTCAAGACGAAGTTAATGGATCAGGCCCTGGAGAATGGAAGTTGGCCCATCAACGAACAGGAACTCCGGTTCTAGATGAAAAAGTTGACTTAAAAGAGGCCATTCAAGCAAAATATCTCAAACTGGAAATTACAGATTATCAAGCCGGTACTATGCAATGGAAAAATGTGGGTATTCAAGAAATTCGTGCCTACTCAAATATTCCAGACGCCAGCAAACCAACAGATATTCGTCAAGTTACAGAAATAGCGGTTGCAGAAGACGGAAAATCACTTGTCTTGCCGAAATTGCCTGGTCAAGTTAGTTTGATTGGAAGCAATAAGCTAGGAGTTGTTGACCTAAATAATAAAATCTATACACCATTGACAGACCAACATGTCAAAGTGATGGTCCAACAAACCAATGATAACCATACCTTCAGAAAAGAATTTGAAGTTGTCATTAAAGGCTTACATGCTGATGAAGGTGTTGGAAATAAGCCTGCAGTTGCACCAGCAGTCCAACAATGGTATGGTACTGAAGGTAAAACTTCTATCACTTCAGAAACAGTCATTTCAGTTGGAGATTCTGGATTTGACAAAGAGGCTAAATTCTATCAAACAGACCTTGAAAATCGTGGTTTAGAAGTTGCAACTGGTGGTCAAGAAGCACAAAATCGCATTGAGTTTAAAAAGGTTGAAGACAAGGGCTATGGCAAAGAAGGCTATGGTATCACCATTAAAGATGGCGTTATCACAGTAGAAGCTGCAACAAATGCAGGTGCCTTCTATGCAACCCGTACTCTCCTTCAGATGGGAGAAAAAGACTTACAGAACGGTGAAATCCGTGATTTCCCAAGCTTTAGCCACCGTGGCTTTATGCTAGATACAGGTCGTAAGTTTATTCCTTATGATACGCTTGTAGATATCATGCTTAACATGGCTTACTACAAGATGAACGATCTTCAATTGCACTTGAACGACAACTATATCTTCCTAGATAAACATGTGGAAGGTAAACATCTCAGTCAAAAAGAAGAATTGGACTATGTTCTTAAAAATGCTAAGACAGGTTTCCGTCTAGAAACGGATGTTGTTGGTGAGAATGGTGAAAAATTAACATCAAAAGAACATTACACCAAGGAAGAAATGCAACAGATCATTAGCCTTGCGAAAGACTTGCATATCAACCTTGTTCCTGAAATTGACACACCAGGACACGCTTTGTCCTTTGTCAAGGTACGTCCAGACTTGATGTATAAGGGTCAACTTAGTGCGAGAAAACACAATGTAGAACGTGTAGCTATGTTGGACTTGGATAACAAGTACGAAGAAACGCTTTCTTTTGTTAAATCTGTCTACGACAAGTTACTGGTTGGTGAAGATGCACCTCTTCGTGGCGTTTCAACAGTTCATATTGGTACAGATGAGTACTATGGAAGTCCTGAAAGTTATCGACGCTATGTCAATGATATGATCCAGTACATCAAAGGCAAAGGCTTAACACCACGTATTTGGGGTTCGCTCTCTGCCAAACAAGGAACTACGCCGGTCGATTGGAAAGATGTAGAAGTAGACATCTGGAGCATTGGTTGGCAACGTCCACAGGCAGCAATTGCTCAGGGTGCTAAGATTATCAATATCACAGATATTCCAACTTATAGTGTTCCAAGTGGAAGCAATAGTCAAGGTGGTTATGGGGATTATGCAAACTATGAAACTCAATACAACCGCTGGACACCAAATGACTTCTCAACAGGTGGAGGCCCACGCCTAGAAGCATCTAATCCAAATATCATCGGTGGTGGTCATGCAGTTTGGAATGACAACATTGACCTCCATGAAACAGGACTTACCTCTTTTGATATCTTTAAACGCTTCTTCAAGAGTATGCAATCAACTGCAGAACGCACTTGGGGTTCAGATCGTGCAGCTAAGACCTATGCAGACCGTATCCAACCAACAAGTGTCTATGCACCACGTTCAAACCCAGAAAAGACAGTAGAAGAAAGCGACCTCTTCACAATTAAAGCAGAAACAATCAAGGGATATCTTGCTAAAAATGTGAAGAAAACAGAAGCAGGATTGAATTTTGAAAAAGATTCTAGCATCGAAGGCTTAGTAGGTGATGTTGGTCCGAGTCATGTCTTGAAATTGGATGTTACGGTAACTGGTGAAGGTGAACAAACCTTCTCAACTAGCGGAGACAACCAACTTTATCTTGCTGACAAGGATGGCTACCTCGCTTATAAATTTGAACAATTCCATATTCAATTTAACAAGAAACTTGAAAAGAATAAACGTTATCAAATCTCTGTTGTGACCAAACCTCAAGTGACAGAAGTTTATGTAGATGGCGAAAAGGTTGAGCGTATTGCAAATCCAGCTCATCCTCGCTTGGCCCACAATACCTTGGTACTTCCACTTGAAACAATCGGTGGTTTCCAAGGAATCTTGCATAGTGCCGAGTTGTCAAATGAAGCATTTGTAAACCCACGTTTGATTCCAACGGATCACTTTACAGTTTCTGCAACTAGTCAGGAAACACCAGGAACAGAGACTGAAGGACCAGTAGAAAAAGCTTTCGACAATGATCCGAATACCTTCTGGCATTCAAAATGGACAGGAGACCGTGCTCCATATACAGTTGCAATGAATTTGAATGCGCCTGAAAAAGTCAATGGTTTGACTTATCTTCCACGTCCAGGTGGAGGCAACGGAGTCGTGACCTCTTATGAAATTTATGCTCAAAAAGATGGTCAAATGGTGAAAGTTGCTTCAGGAACTTGGGAAAATAATGCCAAAGAAAAAACTGTTAATTTTGCGACAGTTGAAACCAACAAGGTAGAATTTAAAGTTCTATCAGGTGTCGCAGGATTTGGTAGTGCTGCAGAAATTCAACTACTCAAGCCACTTTCTGATAGCGAATCTGAAGAGCCAGTTGCTCCAGAAAAACCAGTGACTCCTGAGAAACCAGTGAACCCAGAACAACCAAAAGTTGGAGAAGTGGGAGATGGTACAACTGAACTCGCTGATAGTTTTGTAGCTAAGAAGCCAGCTAGTGATGATGTGATTGCTGCAGCAGCACAAAGCCAAGACTATCTCAAGAAAGAATACAAGGTATTCCCAACACCACAAAAAGTCACTTATGGTGAAGGTGTTACGAAACTTCAAAAACAAGTCAATCTTGTAATGGGCGATCAGTTGGATATCTATACTCGCAACCGCTTGAAGAGTGTCTTACAAGATCATCAAATTTCTTACACAAGCAGTCAAGCAGCAGTAGCAGGTGCTACAAATATCTATCTTGGCGTCCATGGTCAAAATTCACAGGCTGAAAAAGAAATCTCTGGTATTTCTCAAGGACTCTTTGATAAGATTGATGCCTATGCTTTGTCAATCAAGAACAATACAATCTCTATCGTCGGAAAAGATACAGATGCTGTTTTCTATGGTTTGACGACTCTTAAACACATGCTTAATGAAAGCGAAGCTCCAGTTTTACGTAATGTAACAGTTGAAGACTATGCTGACATTAAGAACCGTGGCTTTATCGAAGGATACTATGGTAACCCTTGGAGCAATGCTGATCGTGCTGAGTTGATGCGTTACGGTGGTGACTTGAAGTTGACTCAATACTTCTTTGCACCAAAAGATGATCCATACCACAACAAGAAATGGCGTGAACTTTATCCAGAAGAAAAATTAGCTGAAATCCGTGAATTGGCTCGTGTCGGAAACCAAAACAAGACTCGCTATGTTTGGACCATCCACCCATTCATGAACAACCGTATTCGTTTTGGAAATGATGCTGACTACCAAAAAGACCTTGATACCATTAAGGCTAAGTTCACTCAATTGATGGATGTCGGTGTCCGTGAGTTCGGTATTCTAGCTGATGATGCTCCAAGCCCAGTTGGTGGCTACAATAGCTACAACCGCTTGATGAAGGACATGACAGATTGGTTGACTGAAAAACAAGCAACTTATGTTGGCCTTCGTAAGGAAATGATCTTCGTTCCAGGTCAGTATTGGGGTAATGGTCGTGAAGATGAATTGAGATCTCTAAATGAAAATCTTCCAACCTCAACTTCTATGACCCTTACTGGTGGTAAGATTTGGGGTGAAGTATCCGAAAACTTCCTTTCTAACCTTAAGAACAACCTAACTGCAGGTGGTAAGACTTACCGTCCAGTATCCCTATGGATTAACTGGCCATGTACAGACAACTCTAAACAACACTTAATCTTGGGTGGCGGTGAGAAATTCCTTCATCCAAATGTGGATCCAAGTCTCCTTTCAGGTATCATGTTGAATCCAATGCAACAATCTGAGCCTTCTAAGATTGCCCTCTTCTCTGCGGCTCAGTATGCATGGAAACAATGGAAGTCTGAAGAAGAAGCTAAGAAAGTAAATGATATCGCCTTCAACTTTGTTGAAACTGGTAAGTTTACAGATAGTGAAACATCTGTTGCCTTCCGTGAACTTGGTAAACACATGATTAACCAAAATATGGATGGTCGTGTTGTGAAATTGGAAGAATCTGTTGAGCTTGCTCCGAAATTAGAAGCCTTCATGTCTAAGCTAAAAGCTGGTCAAGATGTTGGCGCAGAGCGTAATGAATTGCGTGCAGAATTTGCCAAACTGAAAGCTGCAGCTCAACTTTATAAAGCATCTGGTGACGAAAAGATGCGTAATCAAATCCACTACTGGTTGGATAATACGATTGATCAAATGGATGCCTTGAGTGCTTTCCTAGATGGAACAGAAGCGATTGAAAACAATGATTCTTCTCGACTTTGGGATAGCTATTACAAGGGCTTGAAACTCTACGAACAATCACAAACTTATACCTTCCACTATGTAGACCATGATGAAAGAGCTGAGTTGGGTGTTCAACATATCCGTCCATTCTTGCTTGGCCTTCGTGAAATCCTTGCAACAGAAGTCCAAAAAGCCTTGCATCCTGACCAAGTCATTAGTACCTTTATCACTAACCGTACAGGTGTCGAAGGTGGACTTGCTGAAGTCACTGATGGAGATTTAGGAACACATGCCCTTATCAAATCACCAAACAGCATCCAAACTGGTGACTATATCGGTTTGAAATTTAATAAGGCTGTTCCAATTCAAAACTTGACATTTGCAATGGGAACTCAAGCAAATCCACGCGATACCTTTAACAATGCTAAAGTTGAGTATCTCAATGAAAATGATCAATGGGTAACACTTTCAGAACCAAGCTACACTGGTAATGAGCCTCTTCTTAAATTTGAAAATCTCAATATCAATGCTAAAGCTGTTCGAATGATTGCCACTTCTGATCGTGGAAATACTTGGTTTGCTGTACGAGAAATTGCTGTTAACCGTCCTGTAGAAGTAAGTCGTCCTAAACAGACAGCTACAGTGACCATCAGTCCAAATCTTATGTACAAGTACAATACGACAGTTGCTCAGATTACAGATGGTCGTGATAATACGGAAGCTATGCTTGCAAATGCTGATCGCACGGATACAACTCCTGTCGATGGTTGGGTACAACTAGACTTGGGCGAAGTCAAACCTGTAACTAAGGTTCGTCTCGTTCAAGGTTCAGGAGATAAGTTAGCAGAAGGTGTCCTTGAGTATTCTACAGATGGAACTTCATGGCAAGAATTGGATCGTTTGGCTGGTGAACAAACCAAAGAAATTGAAACTCCAATTTCAGCTCGTTACATTCGTGTTCGTAATACCAAGAATATCAATCTATGGTGGCGTATCGCTGACTTCTCAGTTGAGACACGTGCTGGAAATAGCGAGATGACAGATACTAATGTTGAGAGCTTGAAATCAACTCCAGTATATGACAGTCTCGGTCGTTATGACCTACAAATTCCAAGTGGAACCAAGCTTCCAGCTCATAGCTACTTGGGTATGAAACTTGATCGTCTTCACCAGGCAGAGAGCATTCAGGCTATTGGTATTGGAAATCCAGCCCTTGACTTGGAATTCTCTCCAAATGCACAAGAATGGTATCCAGCTAGTCAAGTAACAGATAAGTCCTTGGTACGTTATGCTCGTTTGGTGAATAAGACCGACCAAGAACAAGCAGTGACCGCAACATCTCTACTGGTTAAGACAAAAGAAGTGGAGCCAACTAAACTTGATTCTACTTCTATGGGAATTGATGCCTACTATGGTGCAAATGATGTTCGCAAGATCAAGAATTTGGATCAGTTGTTTGATGGTGTTTACAATAACTTTGTAGAGTTCTCTGATTATGCACGTAAAGATGGTCACATTACCTTAAAACTTGGTAGCGAACGTGACATCAAGAAGATTAGAACTTACATTCAAGATGGTACTCAAAACTATCTTCGTGATGGTAAGATTCAGGTTAGCCAAGACGGCAAGACATGGACAGACGTTGTGACAGTTGGTGATGGTATTGCAAATGACATTCATGATGATTCATTGACAGATGGATGGACACATGATTCTAAGATGCCTGGAAATCGCTACATCGAAGGTGAACTTGCAAGTCCAGTTAAAGCTAACTATCTACGTGTTCTCTTCACTGCTAACTACGACGCTCGTTTTGTTGGATTTACTGAATTAGTCATCAATGATGGCGAATTTGTGAAACCAATCAACGACCCAACGGTTCAAGGAAATGGTGGAGAAAGTAGAGGCAACCTTTACACCAATCTTGTAGATGGTAAAGTCTTGACAAGCTATAAGGCTGAGAAAGACCAAGGTGAGTTGGTTTACCACTTGTCAGAACCAACAGATGCTAACCATATCCGACTTGTTTCTAGTCTTCCTCAAGGAGTAGCAGCTCGCGTACTCGCTCGCACTCTGAAAACAGACAGAGACGGTGCTTGGACAGATTTGGGTGCAATTACCTCAAGCTTCCAAACATTTGCCGTGAGAGATAAGGCTCCGTTACTTGATGTTAAACTCATTTGGGAAGGTGGCAAGCCAGAATTCTATGAAATGACTACTTACTATCAAGAACTTTCAGAAGAACCTGAGCAACCAACTCCAGATCCAGAACCAACTCCAGATCCAGAGCCAACTCCAGATCCAGAGCCAACTCCAGATCCGAAACCAACTCCAGATCCAGAGCCAACTCCAGATCC
>NZ_JBRKNV010000012.1:0-10937 GCF_053010305.1 Streptococcus sp. Z554 | reverse complement strand
CCAGAGCCAACTCCAGATCCAGAACCAACTCCAGATCCAGAGCCAACTCCAGATCCGAAACCAACTCCAGATCCAGAACCAGAGAAACCAGAAGTTCCAGAAACTCCTGTTAAACCAGATCCTGTGGTCGAAGAAACAACTAAGACTGCTCCTCAATTGCCAAATACTGGTACTGAAGATCATGCTAGCCTTGCTGCCCTTGGTTTAGTAGGTGTCTTGAGTGGATTTGGACTTATCGCTCGTAAAAAGAAAGAAGACTAATCAACTCTGTAGAATAGTGAGAAAGTCACCTTTCTTATCAAAAACTAGTACATCTTTGGATGTACTAGTTTTTTTATCTCTTTGCTGTTGTTTTAAGGATAGAACTATGCTACAATCTTGTAAAATAAACAAGGATATCAAGATATGAAAAGTGAATACCAAAAAATGATTGCCGGAGAACCCTATCGTCCGTTCGACCCAGAACTTCGTGCTCTAGCACAAACAGCACGACAAAAGCAAGCTTCCTTTAATGAGGAAGTCGATCCAATAAAAGGTATGGAAATCATCAAAGGCTGGTTTGGTTCTACTGGAGAAAATCTCTATGTTAATACTCGATTGGTGGTGGATTATGGAGTTAATATCCATTTAGGAGAAAATTTCTATTCCAATTGGAATTTGACCATGTTGGATGTTTGTCCTATTACCATTGGTGACAATGCTATGATCGGCCCCAATTGTCAGTTTTTAACACCTCTGCATCCTCTGGATCCAGATGAACGAAATTCAGGTTTAGAATTTGGAAAACCAATCACGATTGGCAAGAACTTCTGGGCAGGGGGAGGAGTTATCGTCCTTCCAGGAGTTACATTAGGGGATAACGTTGTTGCAGGAGCGGGGGCAGTCATTACCAAGTCCTTTGGAGATAATGTTGTCTTAGCAGGAAATCCAGCACGGGTCATCAAAGAAATTCCAATCAAAGAAAATTAAAAGAACAGCAATAAGCTGTTCTTTTTTGCTAGAGATCTTTTCTCTTTATTTAAACAAGGTTTTCTTGTTTGTCCCTGATTTTAGAGGACTTTTCTAAAACTATTGTTAAAATTCACTTAAATGAAATTGAAATTAAGAAAACTTTCAGAAAAAGTTTAGGCTTCTTTTAGGAAGGTTCCGTAGACTAAGAGCATGTAAATTGAAAGACGAGGAAACGAGCATGAAAGCAAAAAAATGGACATTCCTATTAACGAGTATAGCGACTCTAGCACTAGTGACAGCTTGTACCCAGTCATCCACACAGTCATCTACAAGCACAAGCAATACTACAACAACAACGACATCCACTACAGATGCTAAGAAAACTGGCTATTTTACAGACAAGGACTATGATACTTCCTATGATGAAAAGACAGCAGCAACTGTAACTCTGTCAGGATCAACGGCGACGGTATCAGGTGATGGAGTTGCCGTATCAGGATCTACCGTTACCATCTCTAAGGCAGGAACCTATGTGATTTCAGGCCATTCTGACGGAGTCCAAATCAAGATTGAAGCCGAAAAGACTGACGATGTACATATCGTACTAAACGGTGTCACCATGACCAATACCAATGCAGCTATTTCTGCAACATCAGCTGGTCATGTATATCTAACTCTAGCAGATGGTACAACCAATAGCCTCTCAGATTCTGCTTCAAACAGTGATGACAAGGCAGACGCAGCCCTCTTCTCAAAAGTGGACTTGACCATCAATGGTAAAGGAACTCTCAATGTAGATGGTAAGAAAAATAATGGTATCAAGGCCAATGATACGCTTCATATCACGGGTGGAACTTTTAACATCACATCAGTCGGAGATGCCTTTAATGTCAATGATGAACTCAATATCACTGGAACAACCATGACTATCGATGCCAAGGAAGACGGTGTTAAGGTAGACAATGATGAGGACACATCTGTAGGAACCATGTATCTCTCTGACAATACCATCACTGTTACTGCTGGTGATGACGGTATTCACGCCTCAGGCGATTTGGTCATCGATAGCGGGACCTACACCGTCAAGAACTCAACAGAAGGACTTGAAGGTAAGTCAATCACGATCAATGGCGGGGATATCACCATCTATTCAACAGACGATGGTGTCAATGCAGCCAACAAAAATGCCCAACAAAGTGAAATCTTCTTCACCATGAATGGTGGGAATTTGACCGTTGAAGTTGGTCAAGGGGACACGGATCCAATTGACTCAAACGGGAACATTACGGTTAATGGAGGAACCATCAAAATGACAGGTCAATCTGGTTTTGACTTTGATGGAACAGCGACCTACACAGGCGGAGAGATCTATCTCAATGGTGAAAAACAAACTGAGATTGTAAATTCGATGCCTGGTGGCGGAGGCCCTCAAGGGAATGGAGGACCTGGTGGCGGTGCACCTGGTGGACGACCATAAAAGAAAATCTCCTTTCTCGAAAGAGAAGGGAGATTTTTTATGTTGAAGAAAAAGGAGGAGGAAATAAAAGTTTCTACTCTATCTTCTATCCAGTTCACATCGATCTCTGATACAGATTAGTTAGAATAATTATCAAAACTATATCAAGCGCCTCAAAAGGGTGCTTTTCTGATGTTTGAACGAGCAAAAAAACACCCTTATTCCAATGCTTTTCTAAACATGTGGAATAAGAGTGCTTATTGTACAGGAAATTATTCTCCGTCTTTTTTAAAGATGTTTTTAACACCAGATACTGCACCTTCGACAGCTTCTTTAGCATCTTCAGCAACTTCTTTAGCTTTTGAAGCTACTTTTTCTGCAGCTCCTTCTGCTTGAGTTTTTGTATCGCCAGTTAATTTACCAAAACCTTCTTTAACAGAACCTTTAGCTTGGTTGAATTTTTCTTCGATTGACATAGGGGTTACCTCCGTTAATTTTTTGTATGATCTGAATTAAATCAGATGTTAATTTAAGTATATATCCTTTATTGTTAAAAAGCAAAAAACTGATACGAAAAGCATCAGTTTATTTTTTAATAGGTTACAATATTCAATTGACCTTTATCATATTCAGCGATAAAGATATTAGACACTTCTTCGAAGCCTTCTTGTTTTAACTCCTCCATTAACCACTCTTCAGTTTTGCCAATGGTTTCTAGGATTTCAACTTGGACAACACCGTCTGTAATGACTGGGTACTTAGGATTCTCGTCACCCATTCTTACGACAATAAGCTGTCCGTTTTGCTCAATCACAGCTCTCTTGACTTCCTTTAGTTGGAAAATTCCTTGGGCTCGCAATTTAAGGGCTACATCTGCAGCTGCAAGACCTTTTGAACGACAGGCTTCTGGATCTAATTTTCCATTTTTAATGATAATCGTAGGTTTTCCGTCAATCAGATGTTTAATGAAGGAAACATTGGTATTCAACCATTTAAGGAGTAAGATGAGAATAGTCCAAATAATGAGGATAACAATGTATTGGATGATGGTGATTGAACTATTGTAGATGATCCCGCCGATAATACCCCCGAGAACAAAGTTCTGTATTTGGTCTACTGCAGAACTTGGTGCTAGATTTCCTTTCCCTGTTACGTTAATAACAAAAACAAGAGAAAGTAGCCCCAAGGCTAATTTAATCGCAATTGTAGCAAAAAAACTTATCATTTTTCAACCTCCACGAGTTCAACGTCTGATTTATAGAGTTCCATTTTTTCTAATAAATAGCTATCTTGATCAGTCCCACTAATCGCACGATAAAAATTGTTGCCAACCTTAATAATAGCTCCATCAGTTGTAGCTGAAGTATTGACATAAACATCTTTTTTATCAACACCTAACTCTTTTGATACAATTTCGATGAAATGTAAGGAACTACGAAATTGATTATCGTTGGATTGACTGTTTTGAAGATTCGTAATGCTAATCAATACAAAAGCAATTAAAGTCAAAATGGAAATAATCGATAATTCACGGAACTTACTTCCTCTCTTATCTTTAAAAGCCTTAAATGCAAAAAATCCAGTTACGATAAGCAGTAAAGCTGACACAATAATCATGACCCAATTCTGTTGACTGATCTGACTTAGAACATAGTCGTATGAATAGAATTTCATAAGATTTCTCCCTTTTTCAAATTCAATCTATTATAAACTAATTCCTAAACTATAGCAATTTTATGATTAGGAAAATAGCATTTCATTGTTGTTTCCTACTTAAGGTAGTTTTTTCTGATTTGACTTAACCTCCCGTCTTGACTTTCGTCTTGCTTTTGTTATAATAGTAAAAATTTAGAGGAGGTATTCTATGATTCAAAAACATGCCATTCCTATTTTAGAGTTTGATGATAATCCTCAGGCAGTCATAATGCCAAATCACGAAGACTTGGATTTGAAGTTACCAAAGAAGTGCATCTATGCATTTTTGGAAGAGGAGATTGACCGCTATGCTCAGGAAGTAGGAGCAGAGTGCGTTGGGGAGTTTGTTTCTGCCACTAAAACCTACCCCGTTTATGTCATGGGTTACAAGGGTGAGGAAGTGTGCCTAGCCCAAGCTCCTGTCGGCGCTGCCCCTGCGGCCCAGTTTATGGATTGGTTGATTGGATATGGTGTGGAGCAAATCATTTCCACTGGTACTTGTGGAGTCCTAGCCGATATTGAGGAAAATGCCTTTCTGGTTCCAGTCCGAGCGCTGCGTGATGAAGGCGCCAGCTACCATTATGCGGCACCTTCTCGTTATATGGATGTTCATGTGGAGGCTGTTTCTGCCATCGAGCAAGTCTTGGAACAACTAGGTATTCCTTATGAAGAGGTTATGACTTGGTCGACAGATGGTTTTTACCGAGAAACAGCTGAAAAAGTTGCCTATCGGAAGGAAGAAGGCTGCGCAGTTGTGGAGATGGAGTGTGCAGCTCTTGCAGCGGTTGCCCAGCTTCGAGGAGTTGTTTGGGGACAACTTCTATTCACAGCAGACTCTCTAGCGGATTTAGAAAATTATGATAGCCGCGATTGGGGTTCAGAAGCTTTTGACAGGGCCTTGGAACTCTGTCTTGAAATTGTTAGTCATATGTGACTGCTTTAACGATTTTATGGTACAATATAGCTATGTTATTCAAATCGTTTTCGGAAAAAATAAACACGACATTGGGGCGTTTATCATCTGCCCGTCGCATTTTTTTAAGTTTTGCTTTGGTTATTTTCGTAGGCTCTCTCCTTTTGAGTCTGCCATTTGTGCAAGCAACAAGCTCCCAAGCGACCTATTTCGACCATCTATTTACAGCAGTATCCATGGTCTGTGTGACAGGACTCTGTACTCAACCAGTAGCTGCAACATATAACATCTGGGGTCAGTTGATCTGTATGTTTTTGATCCAGATTGGTGGTTTGGGTCTCATGACCTTTATAGGAGTCTTTTATATTCAAAGCAAGCAAAAGTTAAGTCTTCGTAGCCGTGAAACAATTCTAGAGAGCTTTAGTTATGGAGAAACTCAGTCTTTAATGGTTTTCGTACGTTCGATTTTCTTGACGACTTTTATCGTTGAAGGACTCGGAGCCTTCCTGTTAAGTTTTCGTTTTGTTCCAGAATTTGGTTGGGGTCGGGGGATTTTTACCTCTATCTTCGTAGCTATTTCAGCTTTCTGTAATGCTGGATTTGATAATTTTGGAAGTACAAGTTTAATAGCTTTTCAAACGGACCCTTTGATTAATCTAGTGATTGCTGCCTTGATCATCACAGGCGGTCTAGGATTTATGGTTTGGTTTGACCTGGCTACACGGTTGAGCAAGAAAAAACGTCGGCTTCGCTTCCATACCAAATTGGTTCTCTTCTTGACAGCTGGAATTTTATTGACGGGAACAGTTTCAACCCTCTTGATAGAGTGGAACAATTCGGGAACGATTGGCAATCTCAGCATCCCGAATAAATTGCTCGTCAGCTTTTTCCAAACCGTTAGCATGAGAACGGCAGGTTTTGCTTCTATTGATTATACTCAAGCTAGACCTGTTACACTACTGATCTATATTTTACAAATGTTTCTTGGTGGGGCTCCTGGCGGAACTGCAGGGGGACTTAAAATCACAACCTTCTTTGTCTTATTGATCTTTGCACGCAGTGAGCTTTTAGGCTTGCCTCATGCCAATATAGCTCGAAGAACAATCGAACCACGAACAGTCCAAAAATCTTTCAGTGTTTTCATCATTTTCTTGATAACTTTTTTAGCGGGCTTAATCTTAATAGGAATAACAGCCGAGGGGAATCCGCGCTTTATCTACATCATGTTCGAGACGATTTCAGCTCTTGCCACAGTTGGAGTGACTGCCAATCTGACACCAGAGTTAGGCAAATTAGCTCTTAGCATCGTCATGCTACTGATGTTCATAGGACGGATTGGGCCACTCACGCTATTAGTTAGTTTAGCTGAATATCAGCCAGATAAGAAAGACATGATCCATTATATGAAAGCAGATATTACCATTGGTTAAGAAAGGAAAGTCTATGTCAGATCGAACAATTGGAATTTTAGGTTTGGGAATTTTTGGGAGTAGTGTGCTTACCACCCTCGCTCAGCATGATATAAATATTATCGCCATTGACGACCATGAGGAACGAATCAATCATTTCGAACCAGTCTTGGTTCGTGGAGTTGTTGGAGATATAACAGATGAAGACCTCTTGCTCTCAGCAGGGATTGATACCTGCGATACAGTTGTCGTAGCAACTGGAGAAAATTTAGAATCAAGTGTGCTTGCAGTTATGCATTGCAAGAGCCTGGGAGTGCCGACAGTTATTGCCAAGGTTAAAAGTCATACAGCAAAAAAAGTCCTTGAAAAAATTGGTGCGGATTCAGTCATTTCGCCAGAGTATGAAATGGGGCGCTCGTTAGCACAGACAATACTCTTTAATAATGGCGTAGATGTCTTTCAGTTGGACAAAAATGTCTCGATTGTCGAGATGAAAATTCCACAGTCGTGGGGAGGTAAGAGTCTAAGCCAACTAGACCTTCGAGGACGATACAATCTCAATATCCTTGGTTTTCGTGACTACGAAAATGCTCCCTTGGATGTTCAATTTGGGCCAAATGACCTTTTAAAAGCCGATGCCTATATCATGGCGGTAATCAATAACCAATATTTGGATACATTGGCTGAATTAAGTGACTAAAAAGAGAGCTAGCTTCTCTTTTTTTCTCATTTGTAACGAAAAATGTTCGATATAAGTAATTTATAAGAAGGATTTAAGAAAAATTTTAACTTTTTCTTAATCCTTTTTAATTTTAGGAGATTATACTTAAATCATCAAAAACATATCAAAGGAGAATCCTATGAAATTCAATCCCAATCAAAGATATACTCGCTGGTCGATTCGCCGTCTCAGTGTCGGTGTAGCCTCAGTTGTTGTGGCTAGTGGCTTCTTTGTCCTAGTTGGTCAACCAGCTTCAGTTCGTGCAGATCAAGTAAACCCTACTGCAACACCAGTTGTCCAAACTGAGAAAGACATGTCTAAAGAAGTCAAGAAAACTAGTCAGATGCCAGAAAAAGCTACTGAGCTTCCTATGGATTCTAAGAAAGAAGTAGTAACTACAGAAGCGCCTACTAAAGAAGAAATGCCTGTAGAAACAAAAACTGCTGAGTCTGAAACTGTTAAAAAAATGGAAGAAACTGCTAAAGCTGAAGTAGCTGAAATGCCTAAAAAAGTAGCAGAAACTCCTGAAATGACTCCGGCACCTAAGGGAGAAAGTCCAGTTGCTAAGGAAGAGATGGTAACTAGTCCAGACCAAGTCAAAAAAGCAGTAACTGATAACATTAAAGACAGCACCGAAGTTCCAGCTAGCTACCTTGAAAAAGCAAATGTTCCCGGTCCCTTCTTGGCAGGTGTTAACCAAGTAATTCCTTACGAAGCTTTCGGTGGTGACGGTATGTTAACTCGTCTCTTGCTCAAAGCAGCCGACAAGGCTCCATGGTCAGACAACGGAACAGCAGGAAATGTAGCAATTCTTCCACTTGAAGGCTTGGCAAAAGGTCAATATTTCTACGAAGTAGATTTGAACGGCAACACAAGAGGCAAAGAAGGTCAAGCTCTTCTCGACCAACTTCGTGCTAACGGCACACAAACATACAAAGCAACAGTTAAAGTTTACGGTGCCAAAGACGGCAAACCTGATTTGACAAATGTTGTAGCGACACGACAAATAATGGTTCAATTGCATGGTAAAGACATGACTACTAAATCATCTCAAGACAACCAAGCTGGAATGGACGCTGAAAAAGACAATTTTACTCGTGGATGATGAGATTGAAATTATAGATATTCAAAAACGATACCTAATCCAGGCAGGATATCAAGTATTGGTTGCCCATAACGGGCTAGAAGGTTTAGATATTTTTCGGAAAAAACCAGTAGATCTAATCATCACAGATATCATGATGCCTAAAATGGATGGCTATGATTTTATCAGTGAAGTCCAATATCTATCTCCTGCTCAACCTTTTCTCTTTATTACTGCCAAGATTAGTGACCAAGACAAGATTTACGGATTGAGTTTGGGAGCGGATGATTTTATTACCAAACCGTTTAGTCCTCGTGAGTTGGTGTTGCGGGTTAATAATATCTTGCACAAAATTCACCGTGGTGGGAAAACTGAACAGATTGAACTAGGGGATTTACGGATGAACCATGCCAACCACGAAGTTCATATCGGACAAGAGCCTTTAGACTTAACTGTCAAATCTTTTGAACTCCTTTGGATCTTGGCAAGCAATCCTGAGCGGGTCTTTTCGAAAACCGAACTCTATGAAAAAGTATGGCAAGAAGAGTATGTCGATGACACCAATACTCTGAATGTCCACATCCATGCATTGAGACAGGAGTTGGTTAAGCACGCAAGTTCCAATACTCCAGTCATCAAAACAGTTTGGGGTCTTGGCTACAAAATTGAGAAAGCGAGGTAATGAATGAAATTAAAAAGCTACATCGTAATTGGCTACCTAGTCTCTACCATTTTGACAATTCTTGTAGTCTTTTGGGCAGTCCAGCGAATGCTGATTGATCAAAAAGAAATTTATTTCTTGGTCGGAATGACACTCGTTGCTAGCTTTATCGGAGCTGGGGTTAGTCTCTTTCTCCTCTCTCCTGTATTCTCTTCGTTGCATCATTTGAAAAAGCAAGCTAAAAAGGTAGCAAGTCGAGATTTTAGCGGAGAAACTAACATAAAAGGTCCAACTGAGTTTCAAGAGTTAGGGCAAGCTTTTAATGATATGTCTCATGATTTACAATCGACATTTGAATCTCTCGACCAAAGTGAAAAAGAAAAAGGAATTATGATTGCCCAACTTGCTCATGATATTAAAACACCAATCACCTCCATTCAAGCAACGGTGGAAGGAATCCTTGATGGTGTTATTGAAGAAGAGGAGCGGGTGCATTATCTAATGACCATTAGTAGACAGACCGACCGTCTAAATAAATTAGTGGAAGAACTCGGCGCCCTCACGCTAAATACCCAATCCAAGATAGAATCACCAAGAGGGATTGAGCCTGTATTTCTGGATCAGTTATTAATAGAAGCAATGAGCGAATTTCAATTGTTAATTGAAAAAGAAGAACGTGATGTATACATACAGGTTAGTCCAGAGTATGCCCGTATCCAGGTAGACTATGATAAGATTTCACGAATTTTGGTTAACTTGCTCAATAATGCTTTTAAATACTCGGAACCAGGAACCAAGATTGAAGTTGTGGCTCTGATTGAGGACCAGCACTTGACTATTAGTGTCAGAGATGAAGGATATGGAATTGCTCCTGAGGAGTTGGACAATATCTTTAAGCGTCTCTATCGGGTAGAAGCTTCTCGCAACATGAATACTGGAGGTCATGGCTTAGGTCTTGCAATTGCGCGTGATCTAGCTCGCCAATTAGGTGGAGACATCAGCGTAGAGAGCCAATATGGCCTAGGAAGCAAGTTTACCCTTAGTCTCAATCTGAACGAAAAGTGAAATAGATAGAAAAATCTCTTTACAAATGCAGTTTTTCATGGTACAATAGCCTTTGTGTGAAATAGCAGCAGGAAAGCATGAAGCTCGTCAACAGGTGTCTTCTGATAAGTAACCTTGGCTGTTTAGGCGAAGGGCATCTGCACGAATCAGGGCTTTCTAAGTGACTATTTCCGCCGAAATTATATTTATATCAGGAGGACATACATATGTCACGTTATACAGGACCATCTTGGAAACAAGCTCGTCGCCTTGGCCTTTCACTTACAGGTACAGGTAAAGAATTAGCACGTCGTAACTACGTGCCAGGACAACACGGACCAAACAACCGCTCTAAATTGTCAGAATACGGTTTGCAATTAGCTGAAAAACAAAAACTTCGTTTCACTTACGGTGTAGGTGAAAAACAATTCCGTAACTTGTTCGTACAAGCTACTAAGATCAAAGAAGGAATTCTTGGTTTCAACTTCATGCTTCTTTTGGAACGTCGTTTGGACAACGTTGTTTACCGTCTTGGTCTTGCGACTACTCGTCGTCAAGCTCGTCAATTCGTAAACCACGGTCACATCCTTGTTGACGGAAAACGTGTTGATATCCCATCATACCGCGTGACTCCAGGTCAAGTGATCTCAGTTCGTGAAAAATCAATGAAAGTTCCAGCTATCCTTGAAGCAGTTGAAGCTACTCTTGGACGTCCAGCATTCGTATCATTTGATGCTGAAAAATTGGAAGGTTCATTGACTCGTTTGCCAGAACGTGATGAAATCAACCCAGAAATCAACGAAGCACTTATCGTCGAATTCTACAACAAAATGCTTTAATTTTAAGATACACTTTACAGAAAGCCTACAACAGTGGGCTTTTTGATTTGCAAAAGATAAAAAATAAGAAAAAATTATCTTAAGTTCTTGACAAGATAAAAAAAGTGTATATAATAGAAAGAGTTGAAAAGCTCAAGGTCCGTTGGTCAAGGGGTTAAGACACC
>NZ_JBRKNV010000011.1:0-48863 GCF_053010305.1 Streptococcus sp. Z554 | reverse complement strand
TCGGGAAGTAGCTCAGCTTGGTAGAGTACTTGGTTTGGGACCAAGGTGTCGCAGGTTCGAATCCTGTCTTCCCGATTGATATTACGAAAACAAGAACACTGGTTGTTCTTTTTTTGTTGGCTCTTTGTCAACTGTAGTGGGTTGAAGTAAAGCTAGGCTCGAGAAAAGACAAATTTCGTCCTTTCTTTTTTGATGTTCAGAGCGATGAAAATTCGTTTCTTAAAGTTATCAAAGTTTCGAAAACCTAAAGCATTTAGTTTGATAAGTTTGATGAGATTATTCGTAGCTTCCAGTTTTGCATTTGAATAGAGTATCTGAAGGAAGTTGACGATTTTCTATTTGTCCTTTAGAAAGGTCTTAAAGACAGTCTGAAAAAGCAAGAGCTGATAGAGATTATTGTGGTATTTCAAGTCTTCTGAATAGCTCAATAGTTTGTCTAGAATCTCTTTATTGGTTAAGTGCATACGAAAAGTAGGACGATAAAATCGCTTATCGCTTAGTTTACGACTATCCTGTTGGATTAGTTTCCAATAGCGCTTGATAGGCTTGTATTCAGGAGATTTTCGTTCAAATTGATTTATTACTTCAACATGAATGAGACTCATAGCACGGCTTAAGTGTTGGAGTAAAACAGTCCAGTGGAGTATTTTAGCCTGAGTTTAGAAATATAATAACGAAGGGTGAATGCGATCCAGAACGATTTTAGCTTTTGGGAGTGAAACAGTCTGAGAGACTGTTTCAACATCTCAGGACATAAGCACAGGAAGACGAGAAAAATTATGCTTAAAGTGAAAATCATTGAGCTTTCGAATGACAGTTGACGTTGAAATGGTTAGCTGTTGAGCAATGTCGGTCATAGACGTCTTTTCAACCAGCTCCTGAGCAATTTTTTGATGAATAATACGAGGAATTTGATGTTTCTTTTTGACGATAAAAATCTTAGCGACTGACATTTTCTAACAATGATAGCACTTGAAACGACGCTTTCTAAGGATGATTCTAGTAGGCATGCTAGTTGTTTCAAGGTAAGAAATGTTAGAAGGTTTTTGGAAGTCATATTTCCTCATCAGACGTCCACAATCAGTCCAAGCTGGGACCTCATAATCCAGCTTAGCGAGGATTTTCTTGTGTGTATCTCTATTGACAACATCCATAAATTGGATATTAAGGTCTTTAATGTCAATGAGTTTTGTAATAAAACGTAATGGTTCCATATGATTCTTTCTAATGATGGTTTGATCGCTTTTCATTATAGGTCTTATGGGATTTTTTTCTACAACAAAATAGGCTTCATAATATCCATAGGGGATTTACCCACTACAAATATTATTGAGCCTTTTTGTTTATCATGAAGTTTCTATGTAACCTCTCAATAAAATAATTTCTCTCAGTTTTGGCTGACTTTTATTTACTTATAAATCTTTGCTGAAATATTTAAAAAAATTATTATTTGTTAAAAAAATCACAAATATTTGAAAATATAGGAAATATATTATATAATTAACCTAAATATATAGCGTGAAAAACGCAAGGAGGAAAAAATATGGCAACATTTTACGTTCCAGCAGTCAACCTTATTGGTAAAGGTGTGGTAAATGAAGTTGGGCCTTATGTTAAGGAGTTAGGCTATACTAAGGCTCTTTTGGTGACAGATAAGTATATAGAATCAAGTGATATCTTGCCAAAAATTTTAAAACCTTTAGATGATGAAGGGATTGCTTACGTTATCTTTAGTGATGTTGAACCTAACCCTACTTGTAAAAATGTTATGGATGGGGTCGCTGCTTTGAAAGAGCATAACTGTGACTTTATCATCTCTGTCGGTGGTGGCTCTCCACAGGATGCAGCTAGCTGTATTTCTATAATCGCTACTAATGGCGGTAAGCCACAGGATTATGAAGGTTTGCATAAGTCTGCTCAAAAAGGCCTTCCTGTTGTAGCTATCAATACTACTGCAGGTACATCAGCAGAAATTACCATCAACTACGTTATCACTGATGAAGAGCGTAAGGTTAAAATGGTAATGGTTGATAAGAACAGTCTTGCTCTTATCTCTGTTAATGACCCTGAATTGATGATTTCAAAACCTCAAGCTTTGACTGCTGCTACTGGTATGGATGCTCTTACTCACGCTGTTGAAGCTTTGGTAACACCAGGTGCTTATGATGTGACCAAGAAACTCTCTATCGGAGCTATCGAGTTGATCAAAGAATATCTTCCACGTGCAGTAGAAAACGGACACGACATCGAAGCTCGTGAAGGTATGGTTAATGCTATCTTCCTTGGAGGAATGAGCTTTAACAATGCTGGACTTGGCTATGTTCACTCAATGGCTCACCAATTGGGTGCTGTCTATAACTTGCCTCATGGCGTTTGCTGTGCTATGCTTTTGCCAGTCGTTGAGCGTGAAAATGCCAAACGTGTACCTGTAGCCTTCCGTAATGTTGCTAAGGCCTTGGGTATGCAAATCGAAGGAAAATCAGATGAAGAATGTGCGGCTTATGCTATTTCTGAAATTGAAAAACTTTCTGAAACTGTCGGTATTCCTAAGAAATTGACAGAACTTGGTATCGAAGAAAAAGACTTTGACTTTGAATACCTTTCTAAGAATGCCTTGATTGATGCTTGTGCACCAGGTAATCCATTCATGCCAACTTTGGAAGAAACTATTGCTTTCTATAAGGAATTGTTCTAAGCAAAGCTCATTTGGAAAATCTTTTAGGGATTGTAAATTTAAGATTCTTACATTAGGAATTCCTCCCGAATATTCAATTAATGTATTAGGAAACCAAATACTATTCCTATGATTTAAAACCAATAATATTTAAGAAGAACTATCCTTGTGATAGTTCTTTTTTGGAAAATTTGATATGCTAGGGTTATGAAGAAAATCAAAATCGATGTAGTGGCTGTTCCCTTAAGTGGGCATCTCTATCCTACTTTGAATTTACTTGCACCACTATTACAAAATCCTCAGTATGAGATTCGTTTATTCACTGGTCCTCAGAAAAAGGCTGTTGCAGAGGCGGTTGGTTTTCAGGTTCTTCCCATTTTAGAGGGACACGTAAAGGAATTTGAAAAAGCTGCCAACAATAAGGAGCAGTTAGGAATTATTTCAGCCTATCGGCAGTTGTCTGCTAGTCTTGATTTAATAAACCTAGTTTCGGACCAATTAATCCAAGAATGGACAAATCACCGTCCGGATATTGTCATAGTGGACTTTATCACACTATCTGGCGGACTTGTAGCTGAGCAGATGGGGATTCCGTGGATAACAACTATGGCGACCCAGTTTGCGATTGAAACGACAGAGGGACCTCCTTGTTTCTTTGGAGGAATGGGGTCTCCCCGGAATAACTGGCAAGTTTTACAACAGTTTCTTGGAAGAAAAATAACTCATTTGGGAAAACGGATAGTAACTTTTTTATTACGAGACCGCTTAAGGCGTTATCATTTTAAACTTTACAATCAGAAAGGCCAAGAAACTATTTATTCTCCCTATTCTATCTTAGGTGTTGGGATGAAAGAAGTGGAGTTGAAGAAAGGGTTTCCTAAGCATTTTCGTTGGGTGGGCCCATCAGGGGCTTCAGTTGAGGCTGGAGAGGATTATCCTTTAGATTTAACTCCTTTTATAGAGCGAAAGAAAGTTTTGGTAACTTGTGGGACACAGCTAGCTTGGGCTAAAGAGAACCTTATCTATCAAGCTAAGCAACTTGCGAAAGCTCATCCGGAATGTCACTTTTTTGTGACTCGTGGAGTTGGTGGGGAAGCTTTTCAATGTGAGAATCTCATGGAGAATCTGTCCCTTGTTTCTTATCTCCCTTATAAGGAGTACATCCCTCAGATGGATTATGTCATTCATCATGGTGGAGCTGGGATTTTTTATCAATGTATTATTTATGGTAAACCAGCTTTGATTCTGCCTCATGATTATGACCAATTTGATTATGCTGTTCGTGGGGTTGAAGCCGGTGTTGCTTTCTCAGCTAAAAGAGATAATAGCAAGGCCATTGGACAAGCCTTTGAGGAGCTGTTAGCTAAAGAAAATTGGCCAGAATTAGAGACTTTGCGCCAAGCAGCACAGTCTTATCATCCGACGGAAATTTTAGAGAACGAAATTCATCGTCTGCTAGCAAATAAGGAGAAAGAAAAATGAAAACAGTCTTAGTAACTGGAGCGACAGGTTTCTTGGGTAAATATGTAGTCGAAGAATTAGTCGAGCATGGTTATCAGGTCCGAGCTTTTGGTAGAAATAGAAAAGTTGGTCACTCCTTAGAGAATTCTTCGGTCAGTTTTTTTCAAGGGGACCTAACCAAAGCTGAGGATGTGGGAGAAGCTTGTAAGGGGATGGATATGGTCGTTCATGCGGGAGCTCTGTCAACAGTTTGGGGTCCGTGGGAAGATTTTTATCAGGCCAATGTTTTAGGGACTAAAACGGTTCTCGAAGCTTGTCGCCAAGCTGGGATTCAGCGCTTAGTCTATGTATCTTCACCAAGTATCTATGCTGCTCCTAAGGATCAGCTGGCTATCAAAGAAAGTGATGCTCCAGAGGAAAACAATCTCAATAATTATATTCGTAGTAAATTAGCTTCGGAGAAACTCTTTAAAGATTATCCAGATGTTCCTAGTATCATCTTGAGACCTCGGGGGCTTTTTGGGATTGGAGATACCAGTATTTTGCCACGGGTGATCAATCTTAGTCAAAAAATAGGAATTCCTTTGATTGGAGATGGGCGTCAGCTCATGGACATGACCTGTGTGGAAAATGTAGCTTTGGCAATTCGTTTAGCTTTAGAAGTTCCAGAAGCAAAAGGTGATATCTATAACATCACTAATGGCGAGCCAAGAGCTTTTAGGGATTTGCTAGAAGAAAGTTTGACAGGTTTGGGTTATCCAATCAAATATAGAAAAATTCCAGCATCTCTCTTATCGGGAATTGCCAGTAGTTTAGAATTTCTATACAAAACTCTGAATCTTAAAGGGGAGCCAGCCCTGACACGCTATACCTATTACCTGCTTCGCTATAGTCAGACTCTTGATATTAGTAAGGCTGAGAAGGAGCTGGGTTATCATCCAAAAATAAGTATTTCAGAAGGGATAGAGCAATATGTCCAAGATTATCGAAAGCATTGAGTATTTCCCAGCAGGATATTGTACTAGTTATACCGGCTTACTCTTTAAGGGTGTCAAGAATAGAAAGATGACTTTTCCAGCAGGTGTCTTTTTAATCAAGCATAGGGAAAAGGGGTATCTGCTTTATGATACTGGCTATCACTATGATATTAAGAGGAAACTTCGCTATGGCTTTTATCGTCTAGGAACGCCAGTTCAAATGACGGAAAAGGATCAGATTTCACATTTGCTGAAAGCTAAAGGAATTAAGCCAGAAGACATTAACTATGTCTTGCTTTCTCATTTACATCCAGATCATCTGGGAGGGGCTAGTTTCTTTCCTTATGCAAACTTTATCCTGACTCAGGAAGTGTATGATGTTTATAAGAAACCAAAACTAAAAGATTTAATTTTTAAAGAATTTTTGCCGACTACTTTTGAGGAAAAGTTGACAGTTATTAAGGCAGATCAGCAGAATGCTAACTTTAACTATCGGCCTACCAAGGATCTGTTTGGAGACGGAAGTATCCTTGTAGCTTCGATAGATGGGCATGCCAAGGGGCAAGCTTGTCTCTTTATTCCAGACTATCATCTTTTTATCGCGGCGGATCTTTGTTGGGGAATAGACCTCTTGCCTTATACCAAGCAGATGCACCTGATTCCTTCCTTGGTTCAAGATAGCAAGGCTGACTATATTAAGGGAACAGAGTTACTGGAAGAAGTCTTGATAGACGGTATTGAGGTAGTTGTCAGCCACGACCCTGTAGAAAGGATTGAGCGGATTTTGTATGAAAAAAATAACCTTTCTTAAAACGTTTATCCAAACTCGGTGGCTTCATCATTTTAAGTCTCGAGAAGCTTTAGAAAACTATCAGAAAAAGCAACTGGCTAGCTATATGGCCTTTCTAAGACGTGAGTCACCTTATTTTAAAAATGGTGTACCTAGCGACTTTGACCATATGGACAAGACTTTTATGATGACCCATTTCAATGAGCTCAACACCCAAGGAGTGGATCGAGACGAGGCCTTGGCGTTGGCTATCGAAAGTGAAAAGACTCGAAATTTTACAGAGCTCAAAGGAGAAATAGCTGTTGGGTTGTCTTCTGGAACATCTGGACACCGGGGGCTCTTTATCACGACTGAAAAAGAGCGAAGCATGTGGGCGGCAGCTATCTTGGCAAAAATGTTGCCTAAAGGTCAACTTTTTGGACACCGCATCGCCTTTTTCCTCAGAGCGGATAATGAACTCTATCAGGCAATCAATACGGCGCTCATTCGTTTAGAATACTTTGATATTTTCAAGAATACAGACGAGCATATCGATCGACTGAATAGCTACCAACCGACCATTGTGGTGGCACCTGCTTCTATGTTGATTGAATTGAGCAAGCGCCTAAAAGCAGGAGAGCTAAAGATTCATCCGCAAAAAATCGTCTCAGTGGCAGAAATATTAGAAGATAGTGATCGAGAACGGATTGCTGATGCTTTTTCTCTATCCATGATTGACCAAGTCTACCAAGCAACCGAAGGTTTCCTAGCCTGTACGTGCTCTGCTGGAAATCTTCATCTCAATGAAGATATCATATTTGTAGAAAAACACTATCTGGATGAACGACGGTTTTATCCAGTCATAACGGACTTTAAACGAAGCAGTCAGCCTGTTTATCGCTACCAGCTCAACGATATCTTGGTTGAAAATCCTGAACCTTGCCCATGTGGCTCTCATTACACAAGGATTGACAAGGTAGAAGGTCGATCTGATGATATCTTCTACTTTGAAGGGTTGGATGGAAGTCAAGTAACGATTTATCCTGACTTTATCAGACGTTGTATTCTCTTTGTGGAAAATGTTGGAGATTATCAAGTCAAACAACATTCTGAGAAGTTAGTGGAAGTTTGTCTGAGTCGGAGGGACGAGCAAGTTGAAACAGCGATTACAGAGCAGTTTCGACTCTTGGCGCAACAAAAAGGGTTTAAAACACCTGAAATACAATTTTCAGATTATCATTGGGATACAAGTCGTAAACTCAAACGTATCCAACGTTTATGAAAGGACAAAAAGTTATGACAGAAGTAAAAAGACATGTAGAAATCGCAGGCTATGGAGTCTGCCTTCCAAAAAATACAGTGCAATTTAAAGACCAGACTCGTCATCGTGTGGTTGAAAATGAAGAAACGCAACTAGATTTAGCAGAAGCGGCTATCCAAGCTGCACTTGAAAATGCAAATTTGAATATGAAAGACATTGATTGCCTTGTGTCAGCTAGTGCGGTTGGTGTTCAGCCTATTCCTTGTACGGCAGCTTTGATTCATGAACGTGTGGCAAAGGGGCTCTCTATCCCAGCTATGGATATCAATACGACTTGTACAAGTTTTATCTCTGCTCTATCAACCATGTCCCATTTGATTGAAGCAGGAGAATATGGTCGCGTTTTAATTGTATCTAGTGAAGTTGGTAGCCTGGGGCTTAATCCAAAGCAAAAAGAAAGTTTTGAACTCTTTAGTGACGGGGCAGCAGCCTTTATTTTCCAAAAAAGTAATCAGGACAAAGGAGTTATCGCTAGTCTCCAACGCACTTGGTCAGAGGGGGCTCACGACACAGAGATTCGTGGAGGTTTGACTTCTTATCAACCAAAAGAATACTCTGAAGCGACTAAGACAAATTTCATGTTTGACATGAAAGGTAAAAAAATCCTCTTACTTTCTGCTCGTGTCATTCCAGAAATGTTCCAAGAATTCCAAGAAAAATCAGGGATTTCTAAAGATGCTGTAGACTATATTATTCCACACCAAGCTAGTCGTGCTCTTCCTTTGGTTATGGGAAAACTGGGAGTAGCTGAAGATAAGTACCTGAATCTCGTTACTGACTATGGGAATATGGTTTCAGTTGCGGTACCTTTTGGGTTAGCCTATGCACTTGATCATGGCTATGTCAAAGAAGGAGATACCATTTTCTTGATGGGAACTGCAGCTGGTATGACGGTCAATATGTTGGCTTTGAAATTATAAAATGAGAGCAGGCTCAGATACGAGGCCTGCTCTTTTAATTGATTTTATAGATAGAACCATCGGTCTATACAGAAAAAACTTGATAAGTTTTATGAAACTAAGTATACTAGAAGGTAACAAGCGTTTTCAGACAGTATATTAGGGAGTATACATAGAAATTGAGAGGGAGATATGGGAATAAGAAAATTTCGCTTATTAATGTCCAAGTATGGCTTTAGTATTGCGATTATCCTGATAGAATTAGTTCTTATTTTCGGAATTATTCTTTACATGAGTCAGATTGCTCCGATTATTTGGGTGACTCTTGTATTTTTGATCAGCGTAGCAACCGTTATAGCGATTGTCAATCGTTCGATGTCACCTGAAAGCAAAGTGACTTGGTTGATTGTGACTTTTGTACCGGTGTTTGGTCCACTGCTTTATCTCATGTTCGGTGAGAGAAGACTATCAAAAAAAGAACTGAAACAACTCCAGGAATTGAATTCTATTGCATTTCATGAGAATAATGGGCACCAACTCCATCTGCAGTTACAGGAAACAGATAAGCCTGCCTATGGGATTATCAATGCCTTGCTACATATGGATAGTAATGCAGAAGTCTATGACCAGACAGATTCACAATTTTTCGCAAGTGGTGAGGAAATGTGGCAACAGATGCTGGAGGATCTTAAAAGAGCAGAAAAGTTTATTTTTCTAGAATACTACATTGTCGATGAAGGTTTGATGTGGGATAGCATACTCGGAGTTCTGGAAGAAAAGGCAGCTCAGGGAGTCGAGGTCAAGATGCTCTATGACGACATCGGTTGTATGGTGACTTTGCCTGGGGATTATACTGTTTATTTGCGTTCTAAAGGGATTGATGCTCATAAATTTAATAAGGTGATTCCTCGTATGACAGTAGCCTATAATAACCGTGACCACCGGAAAATCTTGGTCATTGATGGACAAATTTCCTATACTGGGGGAATCAACCTTGCAGATGAATATATCAATCATATTGAACGTTTTGGACACTGGAAAGATAGTGGGATTCGGATTGATGGTCCGGCGACTCAAGCATTTACCAGACTATTTCTCATGAACTGGTACATCAACCGTGGGGAAATTAGTGACTTTGATCAGTATCATTTGGAAAATCAGACACGATCTGGTAGCGGTCTTTGTATCCCATATGGCAGTGGACCAAAACCGATTTACCAGATGAAGGTGGGTAAAAATGTCTATCAAAATCTGATTAATCAAGCGGAGGATTTTGTCTATATTACAACGCCTTATCTCATTATCGATTATGATTTGACAGAGGATATCAAAAATGCGGCTATGCGAGGCGTAGATGTGAGAATAGTCACACCCTATGTTCCTGACAAGAAGATCATTCAACTTGTAACACGAGGTGCTTATCCAGATCTTCTATCAGCTGGTGTTCGTATTTTTGAATACACACCCGGTTTTATTCATAGTAAGCAAATGATTGTTGATGATCGATTTGCGGCTGTCGGGACTATTAACTTGGATTATCGTAGTTTGGTTCACCACTATGAAAATGCAGTATTGCTTTACAAAACAGAGTCAATAGCAGATATTCGCAAAGATTTTGAAGATATTTTTGAAGTGTCACAAGAAATTTTCTCAGATACCATAAATCCTACTTGGTATCAAATGATGATTAAAGAAGTCACGCAGTTATTTGCACCTATGCTTTAATTGAAAGAATTAACTGAGAATAGATGATTAGAGGAGAGGTTGGGACAAAAGTCCTAGCCTCTCAATTTTCTTTGGATTGTCGAGCACAAGACGCAGTGGTTGAGTGGGCTTTACTACGCTGATTTCATCAGCTTTTACAGCCCTACTCAACTGTGCGGAGGTGGGACGACGAAATCGAATTCTAACGAATTACCGATTTCTGTCCCACTCTCTTTTCTGTAAGCAGTTTCCTTGACATCTTATTTTTTTTACGTTATCATATTCCATATAATATATGGGAGTCTGTGTACAGTCTGAGAGGAAGTGTTAAACTTCGACCGCACCTGATCTGGGTAATGCCAGCGTAGGGAACGAATACTTGGCCTAATTTTGCACCTTTTTCATATATGAAGAAGGTTTTTTCTTTTACTAGAAAGAAGAACCGCAAATTAGAAGGAGGTTTTAATGAAGGCAAGCATTGCTTTACAAGTCTTGCCCTTGTCACAGGGGATTGACCGAATTTCAGTAATCGATAAGGTCATTGCTTATCTACAAACTCAGGGAGTGACCATGGTGGTGACACCCTTTGAAACAGTTTTAGAGGGGGAGTTTGATGAACTCATGAGCATTCTTAAAGAAGCCTTGGAGGTAGCTGGTCAGGGAGCAGACAATATTTTTGCCAATGTGAAAATAAATGTAGGAGAGATTTTAAGCATCGATGAGAAACTTGAAAAGTATAGTGAGACGGCATATTAGCCTACTAGGATTTTTGGGTGTCTTATCCGTTTGGCAAGTCGCCGGATTCTTAAAACTCTTACCAAAGTTTATCCTGCCAACACCACTTGAAATCCTCCAGTCTTTTGTTCGTGACAGAGAATTTCTTTGGTATCATAGTTGGGCAACCTTGAGAGTAGCCTTGTTAGGTTTGGTCTTGGGTGTTTTGATAGCCTGTATTATGGCCGTCCTTATGGATAGTTTGAGTTGGCTCAATGACTTGATTTACCCCATGATGGTGGTTGTTCAGACTATCCCGACCATTGCCATAGCTCCTATTCTGGTTTTATGGTTGGGTTATGGGATTCTGCCAAAGATTGTCTTGATCATCTTGACGACTACTTTTCCTATCATCGTTAGTATATTGGATGGTTTTAGGCATTGTGACAAGGATATGCTGACCTTGTTTAGTTTGATGCGGGCGAATCCTTGGCAAATTCTCTGGCATTTTAAAATCCCTGTCAGCCTGCCCTACTTTTATGCAGGTCTGAGGGTCAGTGTCTCCTATGCCTTTATCACAACAGTGGTATCTGAGTGGTTGGGAGGCTTTGAAGGTCTAGGTGTCTACATGATTCAGTCAAAGAAACTGTTTCAGTATGACACTATGTTCGCGATTATTATTCTGGTATCACTGATCAGTCTTCTAGGTATGAAGCTGGTCGATATCAGTGAAAAATATGTGATTAAATGGAAACGTACTTAAAATAGAGCGTTTTGAAAAAGAAAAGAGGAAATAAAAATGAAGAAAACATGGAAAGTGTTTTTAACGATTGGAACAGCTCTTCTAGCTGTCGTGCTTGTGGCTTGTGGCCAAGGAACTGCTTCTAAGGACAACAAAGAAGCAGAACTAAAGAAGATTGACTTTATCCTAGACTGGACACCAAATACCAACCATACAGGTCTTTATGTAGCCAAAGAAAAAGGATATTTCAAGGAAGCAGGAGTAGATGTTGATTTGAAATTGCCACCAGAAGAAAGTTCATCTGACTTGGTTATCAATGGCAAGGCACCATTTGCTATCTATTTCCAGGACTACATGGCTAAGAAATTGGAAAAAGGGGCAGGCATTACTGCCGTTGCAGCGATCGTTGAGCACAATACATCAGGGATCATCTCTCGTAAATCTGATAATGTAACTAGCCCTAAAGACTTGGTAGGGAAGAAATACGGAACCTGGAATGACCCAACTGAGCTTGCTATGTTGAAAACCTTGGTAGAATCTCAAGGTGGAGACTTTGAGAAGGTTGAAAAAGTACCAAACAACGACTCGAACTCGATCACACCGATTGCCAATGGAGTTTTTGACGCTGCTTGGATTTATTATGGTTGGGACGGTATTCTTGCTAAATCTCAAGGTGTGGATGCCAACTTCATGTATTTGAAAGACTACGTCAAAGAGTTTGACTACTACTCACCAGTTATCATCGCTAACAATGATTATTTGAAAGATAATAAGGAAGAAGCTCGTAAAGTCATCCAAGCTATTAAAAAAGGTTACCAATACGCTATGGATCACCCAGAAGAAGCGGCTGATATCTTGATCAAGAATGCCCCTGAACTCAATGAAAAACGTGATTTTGTCATCGAATCTCAAAAATACTTGTCAAAAGAATATGCTAGCGACAAGGACAAATGGGGACAATTTGATGCTGATCGCTGGAATGCCTTCTACAAATGGGATAAAGAAAATGGAATCCTCAAGGAAGACTTGACTGATAAAGGATTTACCAACGAATTTGTAAAATAATGACAGAAATTAGACTAGAACACGTAAGCTATGCCTACGACAATGAAAAGATTTTAGAGGATATTAACCTACAGGTAACTTCAGGTGAAGTGGTCTCTATCCTAGGCCCCAGTGGTGTAGGAAAGACTACCCTCTTTAACCTGATTGCAGGCATTTTAGAAGTCCAGTCAGGTAGAATTGTGCTTGATGGCGAGGAAAATCCCAAGGGGCGCGTGAGCTATATGCTACAAAAGGATTTACTTTTGGAACACAAGACTGTCCTTGGCAATATCATTTTGCCCCTCTTGATCCAAAAGGTGGACAAGGCAGAAGCCATTGCCAAAGCAGATGAAATTCTTGCTACCTTTCAGTTGACGGGTGTAAGGGATAAGTACCCTCATGAACTCAGTGGTGGGATGCGTCAGCGTGTTGCTCTACTTCGTACCTATCTTTTCGGGCATAAGCTCTTTCTTCTAGACGAGGCCTTTAGCGCTTTGGATGAGATGACTAAGATGGAACTTCATGCTTGGTATCTGGAGATTCACAAACAGCTGGAGTTGACGACACTCATCATTACGCATAGTATCGAAGAGGCCCTTAATCTCAGTGATCGCATCTATATCTTGAAAAATCGCCCTGGTCAGATTGTTTCTGAAATCAAACTCGACTGGTCTGAAGGCGAAGACAAGGAAGTTCAAAAAATTGCTTATAAACGCCAGATTTTAGCGGAATTGGGCTTAAATAATTAGAAATGAAGAGAGTTGGTGAAGTTTATTCTTTGCCAGCTCTTTTTTGTCTATAAATGGAAATCCTGATAGATAAAAAGTGATATAATTGACGTATGGTGATGTGATGAAAAAAGAAGAAATTAAAAAGTATTTAGACACAGATCTGGAATTCAATGTTAATGGCCGAGGTGCTTGTTTCTTATCCAGCATTTGTGTAGCTGGTTATGATTATGAAGGTCATCAGTTTGATACAATTGATCAAGCAATGGAAGCTAAAGTTTTTGACGGGAAAAGCTTAGTGGATATATGGGATGATATTTTCCAGCAAATAAAAATATAATTTATATTGGACAGAGAAAATAATGGTAAAATTTAATTTGATTGAAGTTGTGAATGGTTTTTATCGTTACGAGATTTTTCCTGAAGGTGATGAGAGCAGAAGGGAGATTTTTGAATTTAATCCTTCTACCCGTGAGCTAAAGCGAAATGATCCCTCAAAATATGGTTTTGATTATATGTCAAAATGTATTATAAATCTAAAAAATGAAGACGGCAGCTTGAAAGAATCAGGGCAAGTTGTGTGGTACTAAATGACTTGAACTTCTTTGGAAAATATAGTATATAGGAAAAAGCAATGTTGAAACTAATTAAAATTTTCAATTCTAGTATTTTAGGATATTGGTACATTCCAGAAAATCGTGACCCAGGTTTGATTGAGATTGATGAGCAAACTGGTGAAGTTACAGTTGCTATCGAGTCAAATTATGATAAAGAACTTGGGGCACCCTATTATGCAAACAAGGCTCGTGGAGCGGTGAAGCAGATGTGGGATAGAGGAGAATTACCAAGCGAGAAATCATTTACCTGGTGGTAATTTTAAGAGATAACAAAAAGTGATTAAATGATGTTAAATAACGACTTAATGGAATGCGATAAACCAAGTTCATCCGATGCACTGGATGAAGTTCTTATTTTAGAGTCTAACCTAGAAGGTTACAGTGATTTTTATAAAGAATCTGAGACATCAAAAGTTTGGTGGATTGATAAGATAGATGTTAAAGGAGAGTTTCTGTTCAGCTTTGATCAGAAAAAAATGTATAACCTTTTTCTTGACTATCCTCACAATATGACGGAAGAAGAAGTAAGAATTTTTGATAGAGAAAATCCGTTTTGGAGTGATTATTTCTCGGATAGAAAGTTGTGAACTATTTGTTTCGATTGGGAATTTTTTGCTTTCAAGGCCCTTTTTAGGGCTCTTTTTGTGGACTTTTTAAGGAACTGTAAAGAAAAACCAAGGTGTCTTAATTCCATTGTATTGTTAAGAAAATCAGTATTTTCAAGGTCTTAGCCCTAAAAATTTGACTTATAGAGTCTTAAATGATAGTATAGTCAAAGATGGTCAAAGTTGAAGAAGGAGGTAGCAAGCTATGAAATTTAAAAATACATCGGACCATATTGAAGCCTATATCAAGGCAATTTTAGAACAATCTGGCATCGTAGAATTGCAACGAAGCCAGCTAGCGGATACCTTTCAAGTTGTACCTAGCCAGATTAACTATGTGATTAAGACTCGTTTTACAGAGAGTAGAGGATATCTAGTTGAGAGTAAACGAGGTGGTGGGGGCTATATTCGCATTGGTCGAATTGAATTCTCGAACCATCATGATATGCTGCGTGATTTGTTGTATTCTGTGGATGATGAGGTTAACCAAGTATTCTTTGAAGATGTCTTAAGACTCTTAGTCGAACAAGAACTCTTGACTCGCCAAGAGATGAATCTATTATTAGCTACGGGGACAGACCGAATTCTAGGTGAGGAAGCTGATCATATTCGTGCCAATATGCTTCGTCAGTTGTTGCATGAAGTAGATAGAAAAGGAAAATAAAACTACATGAAATATTCAAAAGCATTGAGAGAATGTATCGATAGCGCCTTTCTGGTAGCGAGTCGCTTTGGTGCAGACTACCTAGAGTCATGGCACCTACTGATTGCCATGGCCAATCATAGCTACAGTGTTGCCGGAGCAACTCTCAACGAATTCCCTTATGAGATTGATCGTTTAGAGGAAGTCGCTGTAGAATTAACAGAGGCAAACTATAACCACAAGGAAGATTACCAGGAACTTCCCTTCTCATATCGCTTAAATGTCTTACTATTAGAAGCGGAACATATTGCTTCAGTTGTTCATGCCAAAGCATTGGGTACTGAGCACCTTCTTTACGCTATCTTGCATGATGGTAATGCCCTAGCAACTCGCATTCTAGAAAAAGCAGGTTTCTCCTATGAAGACCAGAAGGACCAAGTCAAGATTGCTGGGCTTCGTCGTAGTCTTGAGGCGCGTGCTGGTTGGACAAAAGAAGATTTAAAGGCTCTTCGTCAGCGCCATCGCTCAGTTGCAGATAAGCAAAATTCTATGGCAAATATGATGGGGATGCCTCAAACTCCAAGTGGTGGTTTGGAAGATTACACTCATGATCTTACAGAACAAGCCCGTTCAGGGAAATTAGAGCCAGTCATCGGCCGTGACCAAGAAATCTCTCGTATGATTCAAATCTTGAGTCGAAAAACAAAAAACAATCCAGTTCTAGTTGGAGATGCAGGTGTCGGTAAAACAGCTCTGGCACTTGGCCTTGCGCAACGTATTGCCAACGGAAATGTACCTGATGAAATGGCTAAGATGCGAGTATTAGAGCTTGATTTGATGAATGTGGTTGCGGGAACTCGTTTCCGTGGAGACTTTGAGGAACGTATGAACAATATCATCAAAGATATTGAGGAAGACGGCAAGGTGATCCTCTTTATCGATGAGCTTCATACTATTATGGGGTCTGGAAGTGGGATTGATTCGACCTTGGATGCGGCCAATATTCTGAAACCTGCCTTGGCACGTGGAACTCTGAGAACTGTCGGAGCGACTACTCAGGAAGAATACCAAAAACACATCGAAAAAGATGCTGCCCTGTCTCGTCGCTTTGCAAAAGTGATGATTGAAGAGCCGAGCGTGGCTGATAGTATGGCTATTTTGCAGGGCTTGAAAGCAACTTATGAGAAACACCACCATGTTCAAATTACAGATGAAGCAGTAGAAACAGCTGTCAAAATGGCCCATCGCTATTTGACTAGTCGTCACTTGCCAGACTCAGCGATTGATCTTTTGGATGAAGCAGCAGCAACTGTTCAAAATCAGTCGAAACACGCTAAAAAAGATGAGTCAGGCTTAACAGCTGCAGATAAGGCCTTGATGGATGGCAAATGGAAGCAAGCTACTCAACTCATTGCAAAAGAGCAGGAAGTTCCAGTCTATAAAGATTTGGTGACAGAATCAGACATTTTGACCACCTTGAGTCGCTTGTCAGGTATTCCAGTTCAAAAATTGACACAAACGGATGCCAAGAAGTATCTCAATCTTGAAGCTGAACTGCATAAACGTGTTATCGGGCAGGAACAAGCGGTATCAAGTATCAGTCGTGCCATTCGTCGAAATCAATCTGGTATTCGTAATAACAAACGTCCAATTGGTTCCTTTATGTTCCTAGGACCGACAGGTGTTGGTAAAACTGAACTAGCCAAGGCTTTGGCAGAAGTTCTTTTTGATGATGAATCTGCTCTTATCCGCTTTGACATGAGTGAATACATGGAGAAATTTGCGGCTAGTCGCCTCAATGGAGCTCCTCCAGGTTATGTAGGTTACGAAGAAGGTGGGGAGTTGACCGAGAAGGTTCGTAACAAACCATACTCTGTCTTGCTCTTTGACGAGGTAGAAAAGGCCCACCCAGATATCTTTAATGTTCTCTTGCAGGTCTTGGACGATGGGGTTCTGACAGACAGTAAAGGTCGCAAGGTTGATTTCTCCAATACCATTATCATCATGACTTCAAACCTAGGTGCGACAGCTCTTCGTGATGACAAGACAGTCGGCTTTGGAGCCAAGGATATTCGTTTTGACCAGGAAAATATGGAAAAACGGATGTTTGAAGAGTTGAAAAAGGCTTACCGTCCAGAGTTCATCAACCGTATTGATGAAAAAGTTGTCTTCCATAGCCTATCAAGTCAAGATATGCAAGAAGTGGTTAAGATTATGGTCAAACCATTGATTGCAAGCCTCGCAGAAAAAGGAATTGACTTGAAACTTCAAGCTTCTGCCCTTAAACTTCTAGCTCAAAAGGGTTATGATCCAGAGATGGGAGCTCGCCCACTGCGCAGAACTCTGCAAACAGAAGTAGAAGACAAACTTGCAGAGCTCCTTCTTACAGGTGAACTGAAAGAAGGTAAGACACTTAAAATTGGTGTCAAAGCAGGTCAATTGAAATTCGACATTGTATAAAACAAGAACTATGAATCTATAATTTGTAGATCCGCCCTCTTTATTGCCATCAATTGCAGAAAGGAAGTAGAAGATGATGAATCAGACAATTCCAACCGGGATGACAGAAAAAGAGTACTTTGAAGTTCACGCTAGTCAAGCTGAATTTTTAGACTGGTATCACCAGCAAGAACTCCCTCAGTATGAAAAGCCAAGTGTGACTGTGGATATGGTAGCCTATTGCTTTGTAGAAGGGAAAATGAAGCTCTTTCTGATTCGTCGGAAGGCACATCCTTTTCAAAATTGTTTAGCGCTAGTTGGTGGATTTATGGATAAAGGGGAAGATGCTGCCCATGCTTGTCAACGTGAGGTAAAAGAAGAAATTAATCTTGAACTTCCACTGGAAAAGATTGAACAACTTGTGACAGTATCGACTCCTGGCCGTGATCCCAGAGGGTGGACAGTTACTATTGCCCACTTGGTTTACCTACCTGGTCGAGCGTTTGACCTGGCTAAGGCAGGAGATGATGCCAAGGAAGTCCTTCTTGTTGATGTTGATTTTCATACAGGTAAGTGTTATTTGGATGGCAAAGAACTGGAAGAGAAGGACTTTGCATTTGACCACTTATCCATTATTCAAACATCCATCCAGAAGATTCAAAAAGCTATCGACTATGACCCTCGTTTCCTTTATCTACTAGAGGATGAGTTCACAGTGGATGATGGGTTAGCCCTCATTGAGACTCTATGCCCAGAGAAATCCTGTACAAGTGATAGTTTCTTATCGAAATATGGAGACAGCTTAGAGGAAGTTGGATTTAAACGGATTCCTCAGAAGGAAGTTATCACTATTTATCGATTAAAATAAAAAAGTGAGGTCGGGATTTTGTCCCGACCTCTTTTTGTTTAAGGATGTTTATCTTTATTAGAATTGCTCATGATTCGAATGAATAAATCTTTGTATTTATATTTTAAATAATGTTCGTGTAAGTACATTAGAGCCACGTAGACAATCATGAAAATGGCAGTTAGGTAGAACAAATCAAATGTTGTTTGAGCGTAATGAGTAGCAACCCCATAAGAAGAGAAAGCACCAATAATCAACCAAGGAAGATATTTGTAATATTTCTTTGACATAAACCTATACCTCCAATATTCTATTTCAATTTTATTATAGCCCTTCAAGAAAAAAATGCAAGCGATTACACTTGTAAAATATAGTATTTTTAGTAGGAAAAATTTCCTGTTTTTTAAATTTTTAACGAATAATAGAGATAGGAGGATTAAAAAGAACAAATAAAAACCAAAACCATATATAAATAGTTGACAAACCCTAAAACAAATATTACAATAACATTACATAAGTATTTCACAACATTTCAAAAAGATTACACAGGAGGCGCATCATGAAAACAAAACATTCAATTCGTTTACTAGCAGTAGCCGTATTGGCTTCAACTTTGCTTTTAGGAGCATGCGGCAATAAAAAAGAAGAAGCTAAAAACGACAATGCAAATAAAACAACACAAACCACGTCAAGTTCAAAGGCAAGTTCTTCAAACAAAGAAAGTAAAACTCAAGCTTCAACAAGCACCACTACTTCAGAAAAAGCTAAAGCTTCCTCTGAACAAGCTTCAAGTCCTACAACTCAGAGTCAAGAATCCAACCAAGCTGCACCAACTCCCCAAGCTCCTCAGCAACAGGAAACTCCATCTCAACCATCTTCTAATCAGCAAGCTTCACAAAATCAATCTAATCAAGCGAGTCAGTCAACGTATGACCCGACTACTGACCGCAAATTACAAGATCAGCAAGCAGAACACAACAAACGTTACAAAGGCGTTTTAACCATGGTCGATGGTGATTTTTCAGCAGCAGCAGGAAGCTGGAAGGGTGCCAATGGCGAGACTATCACTGTCTCATCAGGAGGTCAATTTACAGTAGAATCTGTTGATGGCAAGAAAGAAAACTATTCTATCCAAGGCTATGCCTATACTCTTGATGATGGTAAATATAATGCCAAAATTGGTGGTGGAAAAATCATCCAAATTACAACAGGAGCAGATGGAACAGTTTCTAGTGTTGTCTTGATTCAACCATAGAATCTGGCGATAAAACTTTTCTCAAAACAAATGCAAACCCGTAACTCAGTTGAAGTTACGGGTTTTTGTAGTCTTTTATACCTTCTCTAACTGCAAGAGTGCTTCAATCTCTGCCAGAGTACTTGCTTGTGAAATGGCTCCCCGGAGTTTAGCGGCGCCAGATGTTCCACGGAGATAGTGAGGAGCTAGGCCACGGAATTCACGGACAGCAACCTTTTCTCCCTTGAGATCAATCAAGCGTTTCAAGTGCTCGTAGGCGATGTTCATCTTGTCTTCGAAGGTCAAATCAGGCAGGATTTCTCCTGTTTCAAAGTAGTGATTGATTTGATTAAAGAGGTAAGGATTTCCCATAGCTGCGCGTCCAATCATAACGGCGTCAGCACCGACTTCTTCGATACGCTGTTTAGCTTCTTGGACAGTGCGGATGTCACCGTTAGCGATAAATGGAATCTTGGTTAGAGCTTGCGCAACCTTATGAAGGGTCTCTAGGTCAGCGTGACCAGTGTACATTTGCTCACGTGTACGACCATGCATGGCAAGGGCAGAGACACCTGCAGCTTCAGCTGCGAGGGCATTCTCAACTGCTAGGGATGGGTCAGACCAGCCTGTACGCATTTTGACAGTGAGAGGGATATCAAGGACTGATTGAACTTTGTTAATAATAGAGTAAATCTTATCAGGATCCTTGAGCCACATGGCACCGGCTTCGTTCTTCACGATTTTGTTAACAGGGCAACCCATGTTGATATCTACGATATCGGTCTTGGTATTTTCTTGGATAAATTCTGCTGCGCGAGCCAGACTATCTTCGTCACTACCAAAGAGTTGGATAGAAACTGGATTTTCTCCTTCATCAATATGAAGCATATGAAGGGTTTTTTCGTTGTTGTACTGGATACCTTTGTCAGAGACCATTTCCATAACAACGAGGCCTGCGCCAAGTTCTTTTGCGATAGTACGAAAGGCTGAGTTGGTTACTCCTGCCATGGGCGCTAAAACGGTACGATTGGGAATCTCAACATTACCAATCATAAAAGGTGTATTAAGATTTGTCACGAATGAGTTCCTCCAGGTCGTTTTCATCAAAGTTATAAGTCGTTTGGCAGAATTGACAAGTGATTTCCGCCCCGTGGTCTTCCTCCTTCATTTCCTGAAGATCGGAAACTGGAAGGCTAGAAAGAGCATCCATGAAGCGTTCTTTACTACAGTCACATTGGAAACGAATTTCTTCTTCGGACAGACGTTTGTAGGATTCATCGCCGTAGATAGCTTTGAGAAGAGCTTCGATGTGGTCATCGCTTTCCAGAAGTGTAGAGATAGGAGGCATTTCCTGGATGCGTTTTTCAAAACGAGCAATTTCTTCTTCCTTTGCTCCTGGTAAAACTTGGAGCAAGAAACCACCTGCAACTTCGACCTTATCGTCTTCGTCTAAAAGGACATTAAGCCCTACAGCTGAAGGGGTTTGTTGACTTTCTGTAAGATAGAAAGCTAGGTCTTCACCGATTTCTCCAGAGATAAGAGGCGTCATGGAATTATAGGGATTTCCAGTGCCATAGTCTGTAATCACTAGAAATTGACCGTTTCCGACAAAAGGACCTACTAGAACTTCGCCAGTTGCAGTCTTTTTGATGTCAACGCCAGGATTTTGAACGTAGCCTTTGACGTTCCCCTTGGTATCGGCGACGGTGATAATGGCCCCGAGGGAGCTCGTTCCAAGAACCTTGACAGTTAGCTTGGTATTTCCTTTTTCATTGGCAGCGAGAATTTGACTGGCAATTAAAGTACGACCAAGCGCTACAGTTGAACTAGCTTGGGTTTGATGTTTTTCTTGAGCAGTACGGACCGTTTCCGTGCTGTCTAGAACAAAAGCACGAAAAGATCCACTTTCTGATATTGTTTTAATAATTTTATCCATAGCTACTATTTTAGCATAAAAATGCCCAAAGGGGGAGTGGTGTGTTTGATGATTCTGAGGATTACTTGAATCAAAAGGACAGAATACTTCACTAGTTCATTCATCGATCTTTTAGATTTTGAATTATAGTTATTGTGTGACTAATGATATCTCATCATTGGGATTTAGTACTAAGAGATATCTGTACCTTTTCAGGGAATTAAATAGATAATAGAGGTATTTTTATAGTTTTTAAATTATGATATAATAGAAAAAATTAACTCGCCCTGGGGATCTGATAGGAGCTAATTCTAAAAAGATAAACCGTGAGATGAGAAAAAGTAAAAAGGAGTTCATCTGGTATGAATTATTTTGAGGGGAATGAGTTTTTCCTTCTCTTGTTTGTAGTTTTACTGATTGGTTTTGTGGTAAACTTTTTTGAGAAACGTAAGGACTACTATATTTTGGCGCTCTCCCTCTTATTTGCAGGAGCTATTTATGGCAAGAGTCGAGCGATGATAGTCTATTTACTTGCCTTTATCGTTTACCAATATTTTCTAGTATTTCTTGCACAGAGGGTAGAAGCAAAGCGACTGAAACCACTGATTTTTCTTTCCATTCTTCCTTTGGTGATTAATAAAGTCTTTGCCCTGACTTCTCTCCATTTGTTGGCCTTTATTGGAATTTCTTACATGTCCTTTAAGACCATTCAAATCATGCTAGAAATATCAGATGGTTTGATCAAAGAAAAGATTAGCATAAAAGACTACCTGCAATTTTTACTTTTTTTCCCTACGGTTAGTGCAGGACCAATTGATCGAAGCAGGAGATTCCTAAAAGAGATAAACGAGGTCATGCCTCGAAAAGAGTATCTAGAGTTGGCAGGAGATGGTGTTTATCGTATCGTTTTAGGCCTACTTTATAAGGTTGTTTTGTCAACCTATGTGTATCAGATGTTGCTCTCTCTAAGCAATTCGGGTACAGTCGTCTACTCAATTAAATATATGTACCTCTATACCTTGTATCTATTCTTCGACTTTGCAGGCTATAGTCTAATGGCTGTTGGAAGTAGTAACATCCTAGGCATTCAGACACCCATGAACTTTAACAAACCTTTCCTGAGTGTCGATATTAAGGATTTCTGGACCAGATGGCATATCACCTTGTCGACTTGGTTGAGAGATTTTGTGTTTTCAAGAGTTTTGATGCAGGTTATCCGGAAAAAATGGTTTAAAAACAGGCTACACAATGCAACCTATGCCTATATGGTCAATATGTTGGTCATGGGGTTTTGGCATGGTCTTAGCGTTAGCTACATTGTTTATGGTTTTTATCATGGTGTCTTGATGGCTGGATTTGAAGTGTATCAAAAGAAAAGTAATTTTTATAAGAAAAATAAAAACAAAAACTGGTATAAACTACTGAGTTGGTTTGTGACCATGAATTTGGTCATGATTGGTTTCTTTATCTTTTCAGGTGAACCCTATAAAATCTTAATTACGATTTTAAAGAGATAAGAAATGGAAAAGAGAGGACGGATCGAAGGGATAGGATAAAACGAGATGATTAAACTAAAAGCATTTTTACTATCGCTTGTGCTCGTAATTGCGACGCTTGCTCTTTTAAATGTGACGTATGTCAAGAAGATTGATGATTATTATAAAGTCAAGGATAATAGTATTCGTTATAGCACCTCGTATGAAAAGTATAAAAGTAGAGATATTCTGACAAGCAATATTACTCCTAATACACTGGTTTTAATGGGTTCCTCAGAGTTGGTTGCGACGATAAATGAAGACTATCATCCCAATAAAATTTTTAACTACGACGATTTTAATATCATGCAGATTGGGACTAGTTATTCTCAAAACATCATTCAGGCTACGACCTTGGGCTCGATTGAGGGATCTATGAGTAAGCGAAAAGTAGCTATAGTAGAGTCTGTTCAGTGGTTTGAAAAGGATGGAACTCATCAAGATGCCTTTTTGAACAAGGCTTCTCAGGAACATATTTTTTACATGCTAGATAATGACAAGATTAGTAAGGAAACGAAAGAAAAACTAATCAATCGTATTATTGAGATTACCAAGGGGAACAAGCAACAAAATGACATCTACAAAAAATACAAAAATTATTTCATAGATGGAAAAGGAACCATTGTTGATAAAAAACTATTAGAGTTTGATAACGCGATGTATTCCTTTAAGCTCAAACAGACTTTTTATCAAAAACATGCCAAATTAGATTATCCTTCACTAGGCGATAAAACTCCGGACTACAATTGGGAGCAACTGACGAATCAGTTTGTAGAAGAGGTTAAAAAGAGAACAGACAACAATGACTATGCTGTTGATAATAACTACTACAATACCTACTTGAGAGACCGCTATGCTTCGTTGAAAGATTCTAACAAAGACTTGAGCTACCTGGAGTCACCAGAGTATTCAGATATGGAACTCTTCTTGACAGTTGCCAAAGAATTGGGCATTGAAGTTGAAGTCATTATTTTCCCAGTAAACGGGAAGTGGAACAATTACACAGGTGTCTCAAGAGAGATGCGAGAGAAAACTTACAAAAAAATAGAAGATGTCGCAAAAAGCCATGGTGCAACGGTACTAAACTATGGAAACAGAGAGTATGATGATTACTTTTTATTTGACGTGATGCACGTTGGAGTGAAAGGATGGATGGAAGTTGAAAAAGAACTTTACAAATTTGCAAACCAAGCTAACTAATACACACCGTTTAATCTTGTGGACTCTATTTTTCTATACGGTTATCTTAAGCATTGTGATTTATTGTTTTGTAACTGATTTTTCGAACATTCAAGAATTTATCTATAGTGAATTCTAGGATTACAGACTATAAAAATCTCTAGATAACTGGAACTGCACCGATAAAGTGAGACACAAAATAAGGCTCTATAATAGTTATAGTGGAGAAATCTTCTATAGCTAGTATGGAGCCTACTTTGTTGTAGTTCCTTATATAATCTATACTGAAAAGCATTCAAACTATCATTAGAAAGAATCATACGGAACAATTTAATGTAGTTGAAACCTAGTGTAAATAGACGGCAAACAATTGAAAATATAGTCTATAATGTGGTATAATAGCAGAAAAATAAATGAGTAAGAAATTGATTTTATTTTAGTGAAAAATTACAGAAATGAATGGTTTTCTTGATGAAACAGAGAAAAGAATTGTACCTATTTCTTGGTCGGACAGCTTTGTATTTTCTTATCTTTCTAGGGCTACTTTACTTCTTTAGCTATCTTGGTCAGGGTCAAGGAAGCTTTATTTATAATGAATTTTAACTTGAAGGAGAATCCTTATTATGTCAAATAAACCAATCGTAGATATGATTGAAACCATTGAGCATTTTGCTCAGACCCAACCTACTTATCCTGTTTATAATATTTTGGGAGAAGAGCATACCTATGGCCAATTGAAGGCAGACTCAGATAGCTTAGCAGCTCACATTGACCAAATGGGACTTCCTGAAAAGTCACCTGTTGTGGTCTTTGGTGGACAAGAATATGAAATGTTGGCAACCTTTGTGGCCCTGACAAAGTCTGGCCATGCCTATATTCCAATTGACAGCCATTCTGCCTTGGAGCGCGTGTCTGCTATTGTTGAAGTGGCTGAGCCAAGCTTAATTATCGCCATCAATGAGTTCCCAATTGAAAACCCAGCTGCTCCAATCTTGAACTTGGAGCAAGTGCGTGAAGCTTATGCGGCTCAGAATGCGTATGATTTGCAACATCCGGTCAAGGGGGATGATAACTACTACATCATCTTTACCTCAGGGACAACTGGAAAACCAAAAGGGGTGCAAATTTCACACAACAACTTGCTCAGCTTCACCAACTGGATGATTACGGACAAGGAATTTGCGACGCCAGAGCGTCCGCAAATGTTGGCGCAACCACCCTATTCCTTTGACTTGTCAGTTATGTACTGGGCACCGACCTTAGCTCTTGGAGGGACCCTTTTTGCCCTTCCATCAGCCATTACGCAAGACTTTAAACAACTCTTTGCGACCATCTTTTCTCTTCCGATTGCTATCTGGACTTCAACGCCATCTTTTGCAGATATGGCCATGTTGTCTGAAGATTTCAATGCTGAAAAGATGCCAGGCATTACCCATTTCTACTTTGATGGGGAAGAGTTAACGGTTAAAACGGCTCAAAAACTACGCGAGCGTTTCCCAAATGCGCGCATCATCAACGCCTACGGTCCAACAGAAGCGACGGTAGCTTTGTCGGCAGTTGCTATCACAGATGAGATGCTAGCGACTCTTAAACGCTTGCCAATTGGTTATACTAAAGAAGATTCTCCAACCTTCATCATTGATGAGGAAGGAAACAAATTGCCAAATGGAGAGCAAGGAGAGATCATCGTGTCTGGACCGGCTGTTTCAAAAGGTTATATGAATAATCCAGAGAAAACAGCAGAAGCCTTCTTCGAATTTGAAGGACTTCCAGCCTACCATACGGGAGATGTTGGAACCATGACAGACGAAGGTCTTCTTCTCTATGGTGGTCGGATGGACTTCCAGATCAAGTTTAACGGCTATCGTATTGAACTAGAAGATGTTTCTCAAAACTTGAACAAATCTCAGTACATCGACTCGGCTGTTGCAGTGCCACGCTACAACAAGGATCACAAGGTTCAAAATCTTTTGGCCTATGTCATCTTAAAAGATGGCGTCAAAGAGCAATTTGAACGCGAAATCGATATCACGAAAGCCATCAAGGAAGACTTGGAAGATATTATGATGTCTTATATGATGCCTTCAAAATTCCTTTACCGTGATAGTTTACCGCTAACTCCAAACGGGAAAATCGACATCAAAGGGTTGATTAGCGAGGTAAACAATAGATGATGGATTTCCTGAAACAGCTCCCTCATATTGAGCCGTATGGGAATCCTCAGTACTTTTTGTACGTGATTACTGCTACCTTGCCAATCTTTATCGGTCTTTTTTTCAAAAAACGCTTTGCCTGGTATGAAATATTGGTTAGTCTCTTCTTTATCGTCACTATGTTAACGGGTGGCAAGACCAATCAATTGGCTGCCCTAGGGTTTTATCTGATATGGCAAATTGTATTGGTTCTTTTTTACAAGCAGTATCGAAAAACTAAAGACGGGAAATGGACTTTCTATCTCGTTAGTCTGTTATCTTTGCTTCCTATCATCTTTGTGAAGGTACAGCCAGCTATTAATGGAACACAGTCCTTGTTAGGCTTTATCGGAATTTCTTATCTGACTTTTCGTTCGGTGGGAGTCATTATCGAACTCAGAGATGGAGTCATTAAGGAATTGAAGATGAGAGAATACTTGCGTTTTCTCCTCTTTATGCCGACATTTTCAAGTGGTCCAATTGATCGCTTCAAACGTTTTAATGAAAATTACAAGACGATTCCAGAGCGCGATGAGTTGATGGATATGTTAGCTGAGTCCGTTCGGTATATCATGTGGGGATTTCTGTATAAATTTATCCTAGCTCATCTTTTAGGTGAGATTTTGTTACCTCCTCTAAAGAATCTAGCTTTACAGGAAGGGGGCGTCTTTAATTATTATGTGCTGGCTGTCATGTACACATTTGGTTTGGAGCTCTTTTTTGACTTTGCGGGTTATTCCATGTTTGCTATAGCTATTTCAAATCTGATGGGGATTCGTAGTCCGATCAACTTCAACAGACCCTTCTTATCAAGGGATTTGAAAGAATTTTGGAATCGCTGGCATATGAGTTTATCTTTCTGGTTTCGTGACTTTGTTTTTATGCGGATGGTTATGGTGTTGACCAGAAAGAAGGTCTTTAAAAATCGGAATGTGACCTCAAGTGTTGCCTATATCCTGAACATGCTCCTTATGGGATTCTGGCATGGGATAACATGGTTTTACGTCGCTTACGGACTTTTTCATGGGATTGGGCTGGTCATTAATGATGCCTGGGTTCGTAAGAAAAAAACACTCAATAAGGAACGAAAGAAAGCAGGGCAAGCTCCCTTGCCTGAGAATCGCTGGGTTCAGTTGCTTGGCATGGTAATCACCTTCCATGTCGTGATGGTTTCATTCTTAATCTTCTCTGGATTTTTGAATGATTTATGGTTTAAAAAATAAAAGGAATTAAAAAATGGATATCAAATCAGAAGTTATTGAAATTATTGATGAATTGTTTATGGAAGATGTTTCTGGCATGATGGATGAGGATCTTTTTGATGCAGGCGTCTTGGATAGTATGGGAACAGTTGAATTAATCGTGGAAATCGAAAACCGCTTTGATATACGTGTCCCGGTTACAGAATTTGGTCGTGATGATTGGAATACAGCCAATAAAATCGTGGCAGGGATTACGGAGTTAAAGAATGCTTAAACGCCTGTGGTTAATCTTCGGGCCGATTCTTATTGCAGGTTTATTGGTTCTTCTACTCATTTTTTTCTATCCTAGTAGTAAGAGTCATAATCTAATGGAGGAAAAATACTCTGCAGCCTCAGTAAGTGCAGAAAGTTTTAAAGAGAGAAGTCAAAAAGTGAGAGCTCTCACGGATCCTAATATACGTTTTATACCCTTTTTGGGTTCGAGTGAATGGATTCGTTTTGATAACATGCATCCAGGAGTGTTGGCTGAAAAGTATAACCGCTCCTACCGTCCTTATTTTATGGGGCAGGCAGGAGCCGCTTCTCTTAGTCAGTATTTTGGGATGCAACAAATCACATCTGAGCTTGAAAACAAACAAGCTGTATTTGTAATCTCTCCACAGTGGTTTACAAAAGAGGATCATGACTCAACTATTTTTCAAACTTATTTTAACAATGATCAGTTGACTGCCTTTTTGGAAAATCAATCTGGAGATGTGGCCACTCAGTATGCGGCCAATAGACTCTTGAAGCAGAATCCAAGCGTACCGCTGAAGGGTATTATTGAGAAGTTAGCTAAGAACGAGCAATTGTCGGACTTTGATCATTCAATCATCACAGCTTCTGCAGAGTTCAATGAAAAACAAGCTGCTCTTTTTGGCCAATTCTCGATTCGAGGTCGATTAAAGTATAAAGAACATGTTGAAAAATATTTGAGCAGTCTCCCAGATCAATTTTCTTATGAAGAATTGGAAAATATCGCTCGAAAAGAGGGTGAAGAAAATACAACCAATAATGATTTGGGAATGGAGAACCATTTTTACAATACTCAGTTAAAGAAAGATTTGAAAAAGTGGGAAGGATATCAAAAAAATTACAACTTTCTCAAGTCATCTGAGTACAATGATTTGCAGCTAGTACTCGATCAATTTGCCAAGTCCAAGGTGAATGTGCTCTTTGTTTTTCAACCTGTCAATAAAAAATGGATGGATTATACTGGACTGAGTGAGGAAATGTATCAACATTCTGTCGAAAAAATTCGTTACCAGTTGGAAAGCCAAGGTTTCACCAATATTGCTGATTTCTCAAAAAATGGAGGAGAACCTTACTTTGTTAAGGATACGATTCATATTGGATGGTTAGGCTGGTTGGCCTTTGATAAGGTTGTAAATCCTTTTTTGAGCAATCCAACAACAGCCCCTAATTACCAAATGAATGACCGATTCTTTAGCCAGGATTGGGCTAATTACGACGGGAATATCAAAGATTTTCAATAATATAGAAAAAGAGAGAGTGGGACAGAAATCGGTCATTCGTCAGAATTCGATTTCGTCGTCCCACCTCCGCACAGTTGAGTAGGGCTGTAAAAGCTGATGAAATCAGCGTAGTAGAGCCCACTCAACCACTGCGTCTTGCTCGATAATTCAAAGACAATTGAGAGGCTAGGACTTTTGTCCCAGCCTCTTTTTTATGAAATATCGAATCTTTTACCCTAAAAAAGGCTAAAAGTTTCAAAAAAATGTTAAATAGCGTATAATAGTTAAAGAACTATGAAGAGAAAGAGGTTTCAAAATGAAGAAACAATTCTTACTACCCATCCTGTCAACAGCTTTATTAGCTCCTGCGTTTTTGGCAAGTCATGCCTATGCTGAGGAGAGTCCGGCTCCTATAGAAACTACGGAAGTTCTTGCGACTACAGCGACTTCGTCAGTAACAGAAGAGCCCGTAACTACTGAAGAAGCACCAAGTGTTACAAGTAGACCAGAAGTTTCTGAAGCGGTGTCAACAACTTCTGAAAAAGAAGAACAGGATACTGTTATCTTACACACCAATGATGTCCATGGTCGTATTGTAGAGGAAAAGGGAGTCATTGGAGATGCTAAACTTGCTACTGTAATTGAGCAAGAGCGTGCCAAAAAAGATCAAACAACCTTGGTTGTAGATGCTGGTGATGCCTTCCAAGGGCTACCTATCTCAAACTCATCAAAAGGTGAGGAACGTGCTAAAATTCTCAACGAGATGGATTATGATGCCATGGCTGTAGGAAATCATGAGTTTGATTTCGGTCTTGATGAAGCTAAAAAATACAAAGAAATTTTGAAATTTCCCTTGTTAAGCTCAAATACCTATGTAGATGGTGTTCGTCTCTTTGAAGCTGCTACTATCGTTGACAAGGACAAAAATCGTGAAGGTGATGAGTTTGTTGTCATCGGTGTAACAACACCTGAAACAGCTACTAAAACTCACCCTAAAAATGTCAAAGGGGTAACCTTTACAGAGCCTATTGCAGAGGTTAACAAGGTTATCGAAGAAATTCAAGCTAAAGCCCTGGCAGAAGGCAAAGACTACAAACACTATGTTGTCCTAGCTCACTTAGGTGTTGACACAACAACACCTGTAGAATGGCGCGGTTCAACACTTGCAGAGGCACTTTCGAAAAATCCTCGTTTGAAGGGTAAGCGTGTTACAGTGATTGATGGTCACTCCCATACTGTAGAATCAACTACATATGGCGACAATGTAACCTATAACCAGACTGGAAGCTATCTTCATAATGTTGGAAGAATCACTTATAAATCACGTCAATTATTAGGAAATCCAAGCCAGATACCTGCTGCAGATGCTAAGAAACTAGAAGCCAATCCAAAGATTGCTGCCATGGTTAAAGAAATTAAAGAAAAGTATGATGCTGAAAATGCAGTAGAAGTGGTTTCGAAGAGTCCAGTTGAGCTTAATGGCGATCGTGAAAATGTTCGTGTCCGTGAAACCAACCTAGGAAACGTTGTGGCAGATGCTCTCTATCAATACGGACAGACTGGTTTTAGCCATCCAACAGATATCGCTGTGACCAACGGTGGTGGATTGCGTGAAACGATTGCCAAAGATAAACCAATCACTAAGGGAAATGTTATCGCCGTTTTACCGTTCGGAAATACCATCACACAAATCCAGGTGACAGGCCAACAAGTCCTTGATATGTTTGAAAAATCACTTGGTTCCATCTTACAAGTCGATAAGGACGGCAAAACTGTCTTAGATGAGAATAGTCAACCATTGCTAGAGCCAAGCGGAGGTTTCTTACAAGTTTCAGGTGTCAAGGTTTACTATGATACAAACCTACCTTCAGGTAAACGTGTCTTGGCTGTTCAGGTTAAGAATCATACAAACGGTGCCTATGAAAAGCTAGAACTATCAAAAACTTACTACCTAACAACCAATGACTTCTTGGCTGCAGGTGGAGATGGCTATAGCATGCTTGGTGGTGTTCGAGAAGAAGGACCGTCAATGGATGCGGCCTTTGAAGACTACCTCAAGACGGCTGACTTGTTGCAATATGAGAAAGTAAATCCAAACTCAAGAACCATTTCTGTAGATTCTAAGACCTTCAAGCTTGACGCAGATCCAAGCAGAGAGCAGGAGCCGAGAGAGACTGCTAAAGATGAAAAAAGTCAACCATCTCAAACCAATACTGTTAAGGTTGCTTATCAATCAGGAGACCAATACACCAACAAGGCTACAGTTTCAGAAAAACTACTTCCAAATACAGGTAGTGAGCAGTCTATTTTCATGATGCTATTCGGAATGCTTCTGGGTGGAGGGGCCCTTTGGAGCACTCGTAAAAAAGAGAATTAATTTCTTAAGATGAAAACACATTAAGTGTTTTCATCTTTTTTCTTGACACTTTTCTTGGATGTGATATACTTAACTAGTAAACAAATAGACTAAAAGTCCTGTAATAATGGAAAAACTGTTCGAAGAAAGGGGCAAATCATGAGAGAATTAGCAACGGAAATTGATCATTTTTTAAATGAAGTTATTTTGAAAGCCGAAAATCAACATGAAATTTTGATTGGTCATTGCACGAGTGAAGTGGCTTTGACCAATACCCAGGAGCATATCCTCATGCTCTTATCAGAAGAATCATTGACCAATTCTGAGTTGGCACGTCGCCTTAATGTCAGTCAAGCGGCTGTTACCAAGGCTATTAAGTCTTTGATTAAAGAGGGGATGCTGGAAACGTCTAAGGATCCTAAGGATGCTCGAGTGATTTTTTATCAATTGACAGACCTCGCTCGACCGATTGCTGAGGAACATCACCATCATCATGAACATACCCTCTCGACGTATGAGCAAGTTGCAAGTCAATTTTCAGCTGAGGAGCAAAAAATTATCCAGCGGTTTTTAACTGCTTTAGTAGGAGAAATCAAGTAATGAGATACATCACAGTAGAGGATTTGTCCTTCTATTATGACAAGGAACCTGTGCTTGAGCATATTAATTACAGTATTGATAGTGGGGAATTTGTCACCCTTACTGGAGAAAATGGAGCAGCCAAGACAACGCTAATTAAGGCTAGTCTGGGTATTCTACAACCAAGATTTGGTAAAGTGACCATTTCAAAGACCAACACTCGTGGGACAAAATTAAGAATCGCCTACCTTCCTCAACAGATTGCAAGTTTTAATGCAGGCTTTCCGAGCACTGTTTATGAATTTGTCAAATCAGGTCGTTATCCAAGAAAGGGCTGGTTCCGTCGTTTAAATGCTCACGATGAGGAACATATCAAGGCTAGTTTGAACTCGGTTGGCATGTGGGAACATCGGGATAAACGCATTGGCTCTCTCTCTGGTGGGCAAAAGCAGAGGGCTGTTATCGCACGTATGTTTGCTTCAGATCCAGATATCTTTATCTTGGATGAGCCGACGACAGGGATGGATGCGGGAACCAAGGATGAGTTTTATGAACTCATGCACCACAGTGCCCACCATCATGGCAAGGCTGTTTTGATGATTACTCACGATCCTGAAGAAGTAAAAGACTACGCAGATCGCAATATTCACCTTGTCCGAGACCAAGATTCGCCATGGCGTTGCTTCAATGTCCATGAAAGTGACCAGGAGGTGGAGCATGCTTAATCTACTGTCTTATGATTTTATGCAGCGAGCCTTTTTGGCAGTTATTGCCATGAGTCTCTTTTCACCAGTTCTGGGGACCTTCCTTATCTTGCGTCGTCAGAGTCTCATGAGTGATACTTTGAGTCACGTCTCGCTTTCAGGGGTTGCCTTTGGCTTGGTTTTAGGGATTTCTCCGACCATTTCAACCATTGCCATTGTCTTGATTGCGGCGGTCTTCCTTGAATACCTACGTACGGTTTATAAAAGCTTTATGGAGATTGGGACAGCCATTCTCATGTCTACAGGACTTGCAGTTTCACTTATTGTCATGAGTAAGGGGAAGAGCTCTAGTTCTATGAGTCTGGACCAATACCTTTTTGGTTCTATCGTGACTATTAGTCAAGAGCAGGTCATTGGGCTCTTTGTCATTGCGGCAGTTGTTTTAATCCTAACCTTCCTCTTTTTAAGACCCATGTATATTCTAACTTTTGACGAGGATACAGCTTTTGTCGATGGTCTTCCAGTGCGTACCATGTCTATTCTCTTTAACATGGTAACGGGTGTTGCTATTGCCCTCATGATACCAGCTGCGGGAGCACTTTTGGTATCGACTATCATGGTCTTACCAGCAAGTATTGCTTTGCGTCTAGGTAAAAACTTTAGTTCTGTGATGATTCTTGCCAGTGTTATTGGCTTTCTAGGTATGGTTGCGGGACTATATATTTCCTATTATGCAGAGACACCACCGAGTGCAAGTATCACCATTATCTTTGTAGTTGTCTTTTTAGTAGTCAGCTTATTCAAACGTTTTATCAAATAGGAGAAGTAAATGAAAAAACTAAGCCTACTTTTGGCAAGTCTTGTGACCTTATTCTTAGTTGCTTGTTCCAATCAAAAACAAGCAGACGGGAAATTAAATATCGTTACAACTTTCTACCCTGTCTACGAATTTACTAAGCAAGTAGCAGGCGACACAGCCAATGTCGAACTCTTAATTGGGGCTGGAACAGAGCCACATGATTATGAACCATCACCTAAGGCGGTCGCTAAAATCCAAGATGCGGATGCCTTTGTTTATGAAAATGAAAACATGGAAACTTGGGTTCCTAAACTTTTAGAATCTCTAGATGCAAAAAAAGTAAAAACCATTAAAGCTACTGGAGATATGCTGCTCCTTCCAGGAAGTGAAGAAGAGGAAGACCATGACCATGGTGAAGAAGGTCATCATCACGAGTATGACCCTCATGTATGGTTGTCTCCTGCGCGTGCAATCAAACTTGTAGAACATATCCGTGATAGTCTTTCAGCTGACTATCCGGATAAGAAGGCGACTTTTGAACAAAATGCAGCAGCCTATATCGAAAAACTGCAAGCCTTGGACAAGGCCTATACTGAAGGACTTTCTAGTGCAAAACAAAAGAGTTTTGTGACTCAACACGCAGCCTTCCGTTATCTAGCCTTGGACTACGGACTCAATCAAGTCTCTATCTCAGGTCTTTCACCAGATGCGGAGCCTTCAGCAAGTCGTTTGGCAGAATTGACCGAGTACATCAAGAAAAATAAAATCTCTTATATCTACTTTGAAGAAAATGCTTCTCAAGCCCTAGCGAATACCCTCTCAAAAGAAACAGGAGTGAAGTTAGATGTTCTGAATCCTCTTGAAAGCTTGACCGAAGAGGACATGAAGGCTGGAGAAAACTATGTCTCTGTCATGGAGAAAAACCTCAAGTCTCTCAAGCAGACAACTGATCAGGCAGGAGCAGAGATTGAACCAGAAAAGGCAGAGGAAACTAAAACCGTTCAAAATGGCTACTTTGAGGATGCAGATGTTAAGGACCGTACCCTAAGTGATTATGCTGGCAACTGGCAGTCTGTCTATCCTTTCCTTGAGGATGGGACTCTTGACCAAGTCTTTGACTACAAGGCTAAGTTGACTGGTAAGATGACTAAGGATGAATACAAAGCCTACTATCAAAAAGGTTACCAAACAGATGTAGCCAAGATTAATATTACAGATAACACTATGGAATTCATCCAAGGTGGCCAAAGTAAGAAATATACTTACAAGTATGTCGGCAAGAAAATCTTGACTTATAAGAAAGGGAATCGTGGAGTACGCTTCCTCTTTGAAGCGACTGATGCAGACGCTGGACAATTTAAGTATGTTCAGTTTAGCGACCACAATATCGCTCCAGTCAAAGCAGAGCATTTCCATATTTTCTTTGGAGGTACTAGCCAAGAAGCTCTCTTTGAAGAGATGGACAACTGGCCAACCTACTACCCGGATAACCTATCTGGTCAGGAAATTGCCCAAGAAATGTTGGCTCATTAAATCGAAAAAGAGGCTGGGACAAAAGTCCTAGCCTCTTAATTGTCTATGGATTATCGAGCAAGACGCAGTGGTTGAGTGGGCTCTACTACGCTGATTTCATCAGCTTTTACAGCCCTGCTCAACTGTGCGGAGGTGGGACGACGAAATCGAATTCTAACGAATTACCGATTTCTGTCCCACTCTCTTTTCTTGTGTTTATCATCACTAAGCATCTAGATTGACATTGACAGATAAGGTTGTATAATAGGTGTAACAAAAAACATTACAACAAAGAAGGGTTTTCTATGGTTTACGAATATAATAGTCAGATTCATTTGGCTGAAGTGGCTTTAAATGTCAAGGATTTAGAAAGTCAGACAGCATTTTATCATCAGTTGCTTGGCTTGGAGATATTGCGTCAGTCGGAAGGAGAGGCTCTTTTGGGCGCTGGGGACAAGGCTCTTGTGAAACTGATAAAGACAGATGATACTAGCAATCCCAAGCAGACTTACGGTCTTTATCATATGGCTCTCCTTTTGCCAAGTCGAGAAGATCTTGCAGATGTTTTTAAACACTTGTTAGACTTAAAGATTCCACTAGTTGGTGGAGCTGATCATGGCTATAGTGAGGCTATCTATCTAGAAGATTTAGAGGGCAATGGTATTGAGCTCTATAGAGACAAGCCTGTGACCGAGTGGGATATTCGAGAGGACGGGCGAATTATTGGGGTGACAGAAGAGCTGTCCGCCCAAGATATCTATGAACTAGGACAAGACGTAGAACCTTTTGTCATTGCAAGTGGGACTCGTATGGGGCATGTTCACCTATCTGTTAAGAATAGCCGAGAAGCGAGTGCATTCTATCAAGAATCTCTAGGTCTTGAGGATAAATTCATGATTCCACATGCCAGTTGGATAGCATCAGGAAACTACCATCATCATTTAGCAGTCAATGAATGGGGAGGAAAAAGGTTAGCCCCTCGTGAGCATGGAATGGCAGGCCTTGCCTACTATGTTGTTGAAGTTGAGAATAAAGAGTTTTTGGTCAATTTGTTTAGGCAAGCACAGGATCAGCAAGGTCAGCTTCAATGGATTTTTTCTTCTGAATTCTCCATTACAGATAAAGATGGAATTGTTACTCGAGTGAGGGTGGAGGGCTAAAAGGCTTTAAGGGAAGAGATCCTTTTGACAAAGGTTTTCATTAGAGATATAATGTAGAAAAATTGTTCAAGGAAAAAGAGACGACAAAATCGAAGTACATTACTCGTCTCAAACGTTCAGAAGGCCAATTGCGGGGCATTCAAAAAATGATGGAGGAAGACCGTGATTGTGTTGATATCATTACCCAATTAACAGCTGTTCGCTCCAGTGTCGACCGGATTATTGAGTTGATGATTACGGAAAATCTCACGACCTGCATTAACCAACCGCTGGATGACCCTGAGGCTCAAAAAGCACGATTGGAAAAGGCAGTTAAATACTTGATTAAACGCAAGTAATAAAAAAATAGACGTTTCTTCTAAAAGTGAGTAAATGATTAAAAGAGCAGTTGGTTTTCTTGGAATTAGACCAATTGCTCTTTTTTAATTCTATTTATTCTACATCACCAGGCCAGTGGTTCATGCCACCTCGAACATTGATGACATCATAGCCTTTTTTCTTTAGTTTTTTTGCAGCCATCTTACTACGAACACCAGACTGACAAATGACATAAAGTGTTTCTTTTGTCGCTGGTTCATAAGAACCGATTTCGGTTAGAGGAACATTTTTAGCTTCCTGGATATGGCTTCTACGGAATTCCGTGGGAGTCCGAACATCCAGTAGCTGAATGGGTTCCTTGAGTTTAGCTTTTAGCTCTCCGGTAGAAATACTATCAATTTTTGTAAATAAGTGAAACATAGACACCTCCCAATATACCCTTATGGGGTATATTAAACTACTAAGCAAGGCTTTTGTCAAGAGAGTTGAATTGAGCAGTATTGTCTATTTTTCGGTAGACAAGATGCCAGCTTACAAACTAAAGAGAGATTTTTTTAATTGGTTGCTAGGTTAGTGAATGGAACCTATCCTACTTTATTCAACAATAACTATATTTCTAGAAAACTACCTTTTCAGAAAACAAGCCACATCTATACTAAAGTAAGAAAAAACAAGCAAAGCCCTTGAAAAATTAGACAAAATCAAGTATAATATGAGTAATCATTTGTCGTAGGTTTTGTCTGAAATATTGTCCGGACAAGGCTCACAGCAGTTAAATCTCCTGAAAAAAGTCGGATTTAACTGCTCTTTTTGTGCTTTTTTTCGGTATTTTTTGCATCTGTAACAGACATTTAAAGATTCTGAAAATTAGTCAAGGGGGATGAGTTGATAGGGGTTTTAGAACCATTAAACGATAATTATTAGCTTAGGTGACTAAGCTTGGAACTTTATTTACAAAGGAGAATCATCTTGGCAGGACATGACGTTCAATACGGGAAACATCGTACCCGTCGTAGTTTTTCAAGAATTAAAGAAGTTCTTGACTTACCAAATTTGATTGAAATTCAAACTGATTCATTCAAAGATTTCCTAGACCATGGTCTGAAGGAAGTGTTTGAAGATGTATTGCCAATTTCAAACTTCACAGAAACAATGGAGTTGGAGTTTGTCGGCTACGAAATCAAAGAACCAAAATATACGCTTGAAGAAGCTCGTATCCATGATGCTAGCTACTCTGCGCCAATCTTTGTAACTTTCCGCTTGATTAACAAAGAAACTGGCGAAATCAAAACTCAAGAAGTCTTCTTTGGAGATTTCCCAATCATGACTGAGATGGGTACCTTCATCATCAACGGTGGTGAGCGTATTATTGTATCACAGTTGGTGCGTTCACCAGGTGTTTACTTTAATGATAAAGTAGACAAAAACGGTAAAGTGGGCTACGGTTCGACTGTTATCCCTAACCGTGGAGCTTGGTTGGAACTTGAAAGCGACTCAAAAGACATCGCCTATACTCGTATCGACCGTACTCGTAAAATTCCATTTACGACTTTGGTTCGTGCGCTTGGTTTCTCAGGTGATGATGAAATCTTTGATATCTTTGGTGATAGCGAATTGGTTCGCAACACTGTTGAAAAAGATATCCATAAAAACCCAATGGACTCTCGTACAGACGAAGCCTTGAAAGAAATTTATGAGCGCCTTCGTCCAGGGGAACCAAAAACTGCTGAGAGTTCACGTACTTTGCTTGTAGCTCGTTTCTTTGACCCACGTCGTTATGACTTGGCAGCCGTTGGACGCTACAAGATTAACAAGAAATTAAATATTAAAACTCGTTTGCTCAACCAAACAATCGCTGAACCATTGGTAGACCCAGAAACTGGTGAAATCTTAGTTGAAAAGGGTACTGTTATGACTCGTGATGTCATTGAAAGTATCGAAAGTCACTTGGATGGCGATTTGAACAAGATTGTTTACACTCCAAATGACTCAGCAGTATTGACAGAACCAGTCGTGCTTCAGAAATTCAAGGTTGTAGCACCAACTGATCCAGATCGTGTTGTAACAATTATCGGTAATGCAAATCCAGATGATAAAGTTCGCACAATCACTCCAGCAGATATCCTTGCTGAAATGAGCTACTTCCTTAACTTGGCTGAAGGCATCGGTCGCGTCGATGATATCGACCACCTCGGAAACCGTCGTATCCGTGCCGTTGGTGAATTGCTTGCCAACCAAGTACGTCTTGGACTTTCACGTATGGAACGTAATGTTCGTGAACGTATGTCTGTTCAAGATAACGAAGTATTAACACCTCAACAAATCATTAACATTCGTCCAGTAACTGCAGCAATCAAAGAATTTTTTGGTTCTTCACAATTGTCACAGTTCATGGACCAACACAACCCGCTATCTGAGTTGTCTCACAAACGTCGTTTGTCTGCCTTAGGACCTGGTGGTTTGACACGTGACCGTGCCGGATATGAAGTTCGTGACGTGCACTACACTCACTATGGTCGTATGTGTCCAATCGAAACACCTGAAGGGCCAAACATCGGGTTGATCAATAACTTGTCTTCATACGGACACCTCAACAAGTATGGTTTCATTCAAACACCATACCGTAAGGTTGACCGTGCGACTGGTAAAGTAACCAACGAAATCGTTTGGTTGACTGCCGATGAAGAAGATGAATACACAGTTGCTCAGGCTAACTCTAAATTGAACGCAGATGGAACTTTTGCTGAAAAGACAGTCATGGGACGTCACCAAGGGGTTAACCAAGAATATCCAGCATCTAGTGTCGATTACATGGATGTTTCTCCTAAACAGGTAGTTGCTGTTGCGACAGCATGTATTCCGTTCTTGGAAAACGATGACTCCAACCGTGCCCTCATGGGTGCCAACATGCAACGTCAAGCTGTTCCATTGATTGATCCTAAAGCGCCTTTCGTTGGTACTGGTATGGAATACCAAGCAGCCCATGATTCGGGAGCTGCAGTTATTGCACAACATGGTGGTAAGGTTACCTATGCGGATGCGGACAAGGTAGAAGTTCGTCGTGAAGATGGATCCCTTGATGTTTACCACATCCAAAAATTCCGTCGTTCAAACTCAGGTACTGCTTATAACCAACGTACTCTTGTTCGAGTTGGTGATGTCATCGAAAAAGGTGACTTTATCGCGGATGGACCTTCTATGGAAAAAGGTGAAATGGCGCTTGGACAAAACCCAATCGTTGCCTACATGACATGGGAAGGTTACAACTTCGAGGATGCCGTTATCATGAGCGAACGTTTGGTCAAAGACGATGTCTATACATCTGTCCACCTTGAAGAATACGAATCAGAAACACGTGATACAAAGCTTGGACCTGAAGAAATCACTCGTGAAATTCCAAACGTTGGTGAAGACGCCCTTAAAGACCTTGACGAAATGGGTATTATCCGTATCGGTGCTGAGGTTAAAGAAGGGGATATCCTTGTCGGTAAAGTAACACCTAAGGGTGAAAAAGATCTTTCTGCTGAAGAACGTCTCTTGCACGCGATCTTTGGTGACAAATCTCGTGAGGTTCGTGACACTTCTCTTCGTGTACCACACGGTGCCGACGGTGTCGTTCGTGATGTTAAAATCTTTACACGTGCAAACGGTGATGAATTGCAATCTGGCGTGAATATGCTGGTTCGTGTCTACATCGCTCAAAAACGTAAGATCAAGGTTGGAGATAAGATGGCCGGACGTCACGGAAACAAAGGGGTTGTCTCTCGCATCGTTCCTGTAGAAGACATGCCTTACCTTCCAGATGGAACTCCAGTCGATATCATGTTGAACCCACTTGGGGTACCATCACGTATGAATATCGGTCAGGTTATGGAACTTCACCTTGGTATGGCAGCTCGTACTCTTGGTATCCACATCGCAACGCCTGTCTTTGACGGAGCAAGTTCAGAAGATCTTTGGGACACTGTTAAAGAAGCAGGTATGGATAGTGATGCTAAGACGATCCTATACGACGGGCGTACTGGTGAACCATTTGACAACCGTGTGTCAGTTGGTGTCATGTACATGATCAAACTCCACCACATGGTTGATGATAAATTGCACGCTCGTTCAGTCGGACCATACTCAACTGTTACGCAACAACCACTCGGAGGTAAAGCTCAGTTTGGTGGACAACGTTTCGGTGAGATGGAGGTTTGGGCGCTTGAAGCCTACGGTGCGTCAAATGTTCTTCAAGAAATCTTGACTTACAAGTCTGACGATATCAATGGACGTTTGAAAGCATATGAAGCTATTACAAAAGGAAAACCAATTCCAAAACCAGGTGTTCCAGAATCATTCCGAGTTCTTGTAAAAGAATTGCAGTCTCTTGGTCTTGACATGCGTGTCCTTGACGAAGACGATCAAGAAGTGGAACTTCGTGACCTTGATGAAGGAATGGACGAAGATGTCATCCACGTAGATGACCTTGAAAAAGCCCGCGAAAGAGCAGCTCTAGAGGCTAAAGCAGCCTTTGAAGCAGAAGAAAATGCAAAAGCGGAAGCAACAGAAGAAGCTGCTGAACAAGAATAAGCAGTTCACTTATAATAGAAAGGGAAGAAATAGTGGTTGATGTAAATCGTTTTAAAAGTATGCAAATCACACTAGCTTCTCCAAGTAAAGTCCGTTCATGGTCTTATGGAGAAGTCAAAAAACCTGAAACAATCAATTACCGTACGTTGAAACCAGAACGTGAAGGACTCTTTGACGAAGTAATCTTTGGTCCTACAAAAGACTGGGAATGTGCTTGTGGTAAATACAAACGCATTCGTTACAGAGGGATTGTTTGTGACCGTTGTGGTGTTGAAGTAACGCGTACAAAAGTTCGTCGTGAACGTATGGGACACATCGAGTTGAAAGCTCCTGTATCTCATATCTGGTATTTCAAGGGGATTCCGAGTCGTATGGGCTTGACCCTTGACATGAGCCCTCGTGCCCTCGAGGAAGTTATCTACTTTGCTGCTTATGTGGTTATTGATCCAAAAGATACACCACTTGAGCACAAATCTATCATGACAGAGCGTGAATACCGTGAACGCTTGCGTGAATATGGTCATGGTTCATTCGTTGCCAAAATGGGTGCCGAAGCTATCCAAGACCTTTTGAAACAAGTAGATCTTGAAAAAGAAATTGCTGAACTCAAAGAAGAGTTGAAAACAGCTACTGGACAAAAACGTGTGAAAGCTATCCGTCGTTTGGATGTTTTGGACGCTTTCCACAAGTCTGGAAACAAGCCTGAATGGATGATTCTCAATATCCTTCCAGTTATTCCACCAGATCTTCGTCCAATGTTGCAGTTGGATGGTGGCCGTTTTGCCTCATCTGACTTGAACGACCTTTACCGTCGTGTGATCAACCGTAACAATCGTTTGGCTCGTTTGCTTGAGTTGAACGCGCCAGGTATCATCGTTCAAAATGAGAAGCGTATGCTTCAAGAAGCGGTTGACGCTTTGATTGACAATGGCCGTCGTGGTCGTCCAATTACAGGACCAGGTAGCCGTCCACTTAAATCATTGAGTCACATGCTCAAAGGGAAACAAGGACGCTTCCGTCAAAACTTGCTCGGTAAACGTGTTGACTTCTCAGGACGTTCCGTTATCGCCGTTGGTCCAACTCTTAAGATGTACCAATGTGGTGTGCCACGTGAAATGGCAATCGAGCTCTTTAAACCATTCGTTATGCGTGAAATCGTTGCGCGCGATATCGTTCAAAACGTTAAAGCGGCTAAACGCTTGGTAGAACGTGGAGATGAACGTATCTGGGATATCCTCGAAGAAGTGATCAAAGAACACCCAGTGCTTTTGAACCGCGCACCTACCCTTCACCGTTTGGGTATCCAAGCCTTTGAACCTGTCTTGATTGACGGTAAAGCCCTTCGCTTGCACCCGCTTGTCTGTGAAGCCTACAATGCCGACTTTGACGGGGACCAAATGGCCATCCACGTACCTCTTTCAGAAGAAGCCCAAGCAGAAGCTCGTATCTTGATGTTGGCTGCTGAGCATATCTTGAATCCGAAAGATGGTAAACCAGTTGTTACTCCATCTCAGGACATGGTTTTGGGTAACTACTACTTAACCATGGAAGAAGCTGGCCGTGAAGGCGAAGGTATGGTCTTCAAGGACCGTGACGAAGCTGTTATGGCTTACCGCAATGGCTATGTTCACCTCCACTCACGTGTTGGTATCGCAACAGACAGCCTTAACAAACCATGGACAGAAGATCAAAAACACAAAATCTTGCTTACAACTGTAGGTAAAATCCTCTTCAACGATATCATGCCAGAAGGTTTGCCATACTTGCAAGAACCAACTAACACAAACTTGACAGAAGGTGTTCCGGCTAAGTACTTCTTGCCACTAGGTGGAAATATCAAGGAAGCTATTGATAAACTTGAACTCAACCCACCATTCAAGAAGAAAAACCTTGGAAATATCATCGCTGAAATCTTCAAACGTTTCCGTACGACAGAAACATCTGCCCTACTTGACCGTATGAAGAACCTCGGCTACCACCATTCAACTCTTGCAGGTTTAACAGTGGGTATCGCCGATATTCCAGTCGTTGAAGACAAGGCTGAAATCATCGAAGAATCACACAAACGTGTAGAACAAATCACCAAACAATTCCGTCGTGGTATGATCACAGAGGATGAACGCTACAACGCTGTTACAGCTGAATGGCGTGCTGCCCGTGAAAAACTCGAGAAACGTTTGGTTGCCAACCAAGATCCTAAGAACCCTATCGTTATGATGATGGACTCTGGAGCCCGTGGTAACATCTCAAACTTCTCACAGCTTGCCGGTATGCGTGGTCTGATGGCTGCTCCGAACGGACGTATCATGGAATTGCCAATCCTTTCAAACTTCCGCGAAGGTTTGTCAGTACTCGAAATGTTCTTCTCAACTCACGGTGCCCGTAAAGGTATGACCGATACGGCCCTTAAGACAGCCGACTCAGGTTACTTGACTCGTCGTTTGGTTGACGTTGCCCAAGATGTTATCATCCGTGAGGACGACTGTGGAACTGACCGTGGTCTCTTGATCCGTTCTATCACAGAAGGTAAAGAGATGATCGAGTCTCTTGAAGAGCGTCTCAATGGTCGTTACACTAAGAAAACTGTTAAACATCCAGAAACTGGTGCAGTTATCATCGGTCCAAATGAATTGATTACAGAAGATAAGGCACGTGAAATTGTGAATGCCGGTGTTGAAGAAGTAACGATTCGCTCAGTATTTACATGTAACACTCGTCATGGTGTCTGCCGTCACTGTTACGGTATCAACTTGGCGACTGGTGATGCGGTTGAAGTTGGGGAAGCAGTTGGTACCATCGCTGCCCAATCTATCGGGGAACCTGGTACACAGCTTACCATGCGTACCTTCCACACGGGTGGGGTTGCCTCAAATACCGATATCACTCAGGGTCTTCCTCGTGTCCAAGAAATCTTTGAAGCCCGCAATCCTAAAGGGGAAGCGGTCATCACAGAAGTCAAGGGTGAGGTTACAGCTATCGAAGAAGATGCTTCAACTCGTACCAAGAAAGTCTTCGTTAAAGGTGAAACTGGAGAAGGCGAATACGTGGTACCATTTACAGCCCGTATGCGTGTCCAAGTTGGGGACCAAGTCTCTCGTGGTGCAGCTCTTACAGAAGGTTCTATCCAACCAAAACGTCTCCTTGCTGTACGTGATGTTTTGTCAGTTGAGACTTACCTCCTCGGTGAAGTACAAAAAGTTTACCGTAGCCAAGGGGTAGAAATCGGTGACAAACACATCGAGGTAATGGTTCGTCAAATGATCCGTAAAGTTCGTGTCATGGATCCAGGGGATACAGACCTTCTCATGGGTACTCTCATGGATATCAACGACTTTACAGATGCTAACAAGGATGTCCTTATCTCAGGCGGAGTTCCAGCAACTGGTCGTCCAGTCCTTATGGGAATCACCAAAGCCTCGCTTGAAACAAATAGTTTCTTGTCAGCGGCTTCCTTCCAGGAAACAACTCGTGTCCTTACAGACGCAGCTATCCGTGGTAAGAAGGACCATCTCCTTGGTCTCAAGGAAAATGTCATCATCGGTAAGATCATCCCAGCTGGTACTGGTATGGCTCGCTACCGTAACCTTGAACCAAAAGCAGTCAATGAAGAGTCATTCCTTGCAGATTCACAAGAAGAGCAAGTGGATACCCAAGTCGAGACTGTTGAAGTAAGTGAATAAAATAATACTTAAACAAAAAGAGGGTCTTCCCTCTTTTTTGTATTAAATATATAGAAAAGGTATATTGATTTTTATATGATTTACTAAATAATTTGAGCTATAAAAGTAGAAAAAATTTTTTTCAAAAAATTGAGCAAAATGCTTGGTATTCAAGGACTGGCATGATAAAATATAATAGCGGGTAGTTTACGAAAAATAATGAATAGTAAATACATATTTATTCTAAACTAAGTTAAATTTTATGCAACTTGGAGGTAATGTTAGTGAAAAATGATTTGTTTAATGACCGTATTAGTCGATTTTCGATTCGTAAGTTAAATGTAGGAGTTTGCTCGGTTTTGCTCGGAACGTTGGTAATGCTCGGAACTGCCACAGGTGTCGGAGCTGATGAAGTAACTGAAGAAAAACAAGCTGATGGAGTTGTAGCTACAACAGAAGTTGACAAGGCAGAAATTCCTGAAATTACAGAAGTAGCACCTGCTAAAGAAGTAACTTACCAAGCAGAAACAGCGCCTGCAGTTTCAACTGAAGTAAAACCTGAGCTTAATAAGGAAAAGTTGTCAGCCTATGTTGCTGAAATTGAAGCAAACTTGGCAAATGGGAAGTACGGCAATAAGACAGATGAGAGTATAGAAGTTCTCAAAGCAAGTCTTGCTAACGCCCAGAATGTTCTGACATCTGCTACAAGTCAAGCTGAGTTGGATGCGACTTATCAATCACTTGTAACAACTGTCAATGCTAAGCTTAAAAGCAAAGAAAAAGTTGTAGCTGAAGAAAAAGTAGCAACTCCTGATACAACAGAAGCAACTACAGGAAAACCTGCAGAAAACACAAAACCAGCTGAAGGTACAAACGCAATCGCGAATACAGGTAAAAACGACCCTCGTAATGGTAAAGAGATTGATAAGAATACTGCCTTCCGTGCAGATACTGCAACAGCTACTGGAATCGGTGCAGACGTTGAAGACGCAACTTCAACTCCAAAAGTTGAAAAACCAGGATTTACAACAGATATAAAAGCAGCGGATTTGGCGAGTCAAATCTCATGGTTGGACTTTGGGGATAAGGCTAACTGGACAGGTACAACGACAACGTCAGATGGCAAACTTGCACTCCAAGTTGGTGCTACCTATACTAAGGAAATAATGCCAGGCTATGTAGTTACCATCAAGGTTAAGTCTTTGAAACCATTCCAAGCAACTGAACTCTATAAAAAACGTCTTGAAGAGCGAGGAGCAACAGAAGCAGAAAAAGCAACCTATGATCCAAACGCTAAAAATGGCTACATTGGTACTATCGGAGACCCTAAGACTAAAGCAGCCTTTGCCAACAATGAGGAGGCACTAGTAGTAGCAGACGCTCAAAACCGATGGACTGAAATTCGTAAAGAAGGAATTGATACTGGTTCGAAACGAACAACAATATCATCAGATTATAATGGTGGGAATATCGGTGTTCAATTTGAGATTTCTGCAACATTCCGTGGTAAGTCAGTAAAACCAGCAGTAGTAGCTGCTGATGGTGAGTCAGCTAACCCAGGTGAATTAGTATTGTTCACAACGAATGGTACTGGTTGGAAGCATATCGGAGAATGGAAAAAATTTCCTTATGGGGAAGCGTATGTAGTTCAAGACACAAACAACTATTTTGATCCAGCCAATGATTATGGTATAAGTAGAAATAAATGGATTGATGTAGATGGAGTTAAAATAACCGGACAAAACTTGCAATTACTTCGTGATGCAAAAGAAGTTGGTCCTGATAAGAAACCAGTTGCATGGAAATACTTTGGTAGTCCTGACCAAGTGACTGGTGGTCTAGGTACAGGAGTTTTTGGCCCCAACGTATCTGCTAATAAATTCTCTGTTCCTTTGGTTATGACACGCGGGGCATCTGAGATTGGCTTGTATATTGCATCTTCAGGGAAACAGTCAGCAATGCTTGGTTTCTTCCCACTTGATGAAGGAGATGCTCCTGAATCATATGGCAAGGCTGTTCATTCGATTGCAACGGTAGATGGTATTACTGGTAAGAAAGTAAACCAACCATACTTTGGTAGCGTTAGCCCTGATATGGATGAAAATACAACTCTTGACTGGTTCGGTGATGATAACTCAACGACAGCCGATGAAGGAATCAACCAATTGCTTCCAGATGATCTCAAAGGCACAACCAATGAGATGATCAAGATGGACCGTACACGCCCAGGTAACTACAAGATGTCAGTTCAAGCTCATTTAGATGGAGCTAAAGAAGCTTATATCTATGGTTGGGTTGACTTCAACCAAAACGGTACTTTTGATGAAGATGAGCGCTCTGATCTTGCAACAGTGACCCAAGATGGTACAGTTGAGTTGACTTTCGCACACAGCAAGACTTATATCGACCCAAGCGTCAACGAACTAGGTGCTCGTGTTCGTATTGCCAAGAAAGCTACTGAGATTGAAAGCCCAACTGGTATGGCCTTCTCAGGGGAAGTGGAAGACTTCAAGACTCAAATTACTCACCCACCAAAAGGGGAATTTAAGGAAACAACTGGCCTTCAAGGAGCTAAACAAACAGCAACTGTAGCCTTTACTGCTCGTGGAGAACAAAAATATATTCGTAACTCTACTGCCGTCATCGACGAATCTGTAGAGCCTTACATCGTTGATAAAGATGGCAATCGCGCAACTCTTGATGCAGAAGGATATTATGTAGTTCCTGGTCAAGGGAAGTACAAGATTACTGCGAACGGTAAAGATGTGAATGTGGAATTTATCCCAGAAGATAACTTCCTAGGAACAGCTGATGGGATCTCTATCCGTCGTACAGACAGCAATGGATATGACACTGGCTGGTCAACAAAATTCCCAGCTGATGAAGCTAACGTAGATACTGTTTTGAATACTATGGATGGTCTCTACATTCCAACAGTCACACCAATAGAGATTGAAGGGGTGGATAAGACTTCTACAGATGTTCAAGGTGCAACTCAAACTGGAACACCAGCCTTTAATACTACAGAAACAAATGCTAATGGAGATAAGATTTCCATTGCCCCTAGTGCAGAGTATCCAGCTAAGTTAGTAGATCCAGCAACAGGTCTTAGCACTGATGCTACATCAGTAACAGTAGCAGGTGAAGGAACATATACGATCAATCCTTCAACAGGTGAAGTGTCGTTTGTGCCTGAACCAAGCTTTGTCGGAACAGCTAAAGGCATTGAAGTTACATTGTCAGCACCAGTTGGTCGAAACAAAGATGGTAAGGTTCAAGCGGAGTACATCAAGACAGCGACAGCTAAGTACACTCCAACTGTCACACCAATCACAGTGACTCCTACAGATAAAGTTTCTGCAGATGTTCAGAACGTTCCTCAAACACAAACACCAACCTTTGATTTGAGTAACGACAAGACTGCGAAAATCACAAGCAAGAAATTGGTGGATCCCGCGACTGGTCAACCAACAGATGAGACAACTGTGACTGTAGCAGGTGAAGGTAGCTATACAATCGATCCAACAACTGGAGCGGTTACTTTCACTCCTGAAAAAGACTTTGTTGGTACTGCTAAAGGAGTAACCGTTCAGGCAACTGTTACGATTACAAATGAAGATGGTAAGACAACAACCATCACTTCAGATGCGACCTACACTCCAACTGTAGTGCCAGCTGTTCCAACTGCAAGCCCTGCAACTTCAAAAGATATCCAAGGTGCGACTCAAACCGGTACACCAACCTTTGCAGGAGCTACTGTTCAAGTAAATGGTGAAGATAAAGCGATCACGATTAAGGGTAATAGCTACACATTGCTAGATAAAGATGGTAACGAAGTTTCAACGACACCAGCTTATGCTGAAGATGGAACAACACCAATCGGTACCTTCACGATCGACCCAGCAACTGGTGCTGTAACATTCACACCAACTGATAAGTCTTACACAGGTAAAGTAACTCCTGTTAAGGTTCAAGCTGAAAGCTCAAACGGTATCAAGGTTGATACAACTTACACTCCAGAAATCGTTCCAGTGACTCCAACTGCAACACCAGCAGAAACAACCGACATTCAAGGTGCCACTCAAACAGGTAAACCTGAATTCAAGGGTGGAACTGTAACGGTTGATGGTGTTGAGAAGACTGTTGAAATCAACGAAGCTGTTCCAGCAACCTTTGATGATGGCTCAACAACTAAGACAGTTGAAGGTGTTGGTACTTACACAGTAGCAGCTGACGGAACAGTAACATT
>NZ_JBRKNV010000010.1:0-49588 GCF_053010305.1 Streptococcus sp. Z554 | reverse complement strand
AAAAAATATCTATGTCAAATAGAAAAGGAGGCAGTATCCTCCTTTCCACACTTAGTTCTTATTATTAATCAATTTTTTCAGCCTTTCTACAGCTCCTCTCATGGTGTCTTTTTGCTTTTTAATCACATGGAGATAGAAACGCTCAATCTCCATGTGATTAAAAAGCGGAAAAGTTAAACCATATGATGAAAATGCAGGAAACAAATTCATGCAGTACATTCCATACTATGCTAAGAGCTATAACGAATAGATTTTGTCTGATTTTTATCTGATTAAAACTAAAGCAAGGTAAAAATCACCCTATTTCATCAACAATTGAAAGAATGAAAAATCCATAAAATCAACGTTTTTGCTCATCACAAATATTGCCAAATCACACATTACGCTTACAGAACTAAACTATTCCCCTATTTAAAAAATATTGATTCAAATTTTATGAAATGAATAAGTAGATATCGTTCTGAAAAGCCTTGATATTACGCTATTTTTAGTCCAACTGAAACCCATACTTTCCAAACCAGGTCTTAAGAAAGCTTGTAAAGCATCACAATTTAATAAACGTTCTTTGAAAGAATGACTATACTTACAAAGAGCACCTTTCGGGGTGTTCTTTTTTATGCTTCCATGCTAAATTGGTGCAATTGACACAGTTGTTGCGACTTTAGTCACTTACAAGTGTGGCTACAAACTGACATGGTCAGTTGCCTCAAAACGTTAATCAATACGATACTATCAACGTTTCGAAACATTTCATGGTTCACACCATGGGGTGTTTTTTTGATGAATTTTAGAAAACCATACAACTTTACTCGAAAGAATGCTATAATAGTTTAGAATAACTGATTCTCTGTTAAAATAAATTTATGGAGGATTACGAAGTCACTTGCCTTAAAGGTTGGCTTGTTCTATTAGACAATTGGATTTTGAATTCCTTTTTTCCAACTGTCTTTGTCCGTCTTGAAAATGCAAATTAGGGTAGTCGTTATCCAATCCTATGGAATTATTGGATGGCTATCGTAATATGAATTTAGAGTTATCTGATAAAGAGAGTAAGGAAGTTTTAAATAAGAATATACAATTACATGATGGGGTTACTGATTTTTTGAAGTCATTTTAATTTAGCTAAGATGTGACATGTGCTCTAATCTCCATAAAATAGGGAGTGAATAGGAGGAGAGGAAATGGTTGGAGATCTTTTGAAAATCGATAGGATTAAGACACTATTGCTCGAGAATGGGATTTCTTTGGAACCAGGTCTAAGTGATGAAGAAATACAAAAAGTCGAGAAAATCTATGGAATTGAATTTTCTGAGCAGTGGTTGGCAGTCTATCAACAATTATTGCCTATTTCAGAAGGTTTTTATAACTGGAGAGATTTCTCAGCTGAAAATATAGAACATATAAAACGGAACCTAGCTGCTCCCTATGATGGAATTTTGAACAGTTTGGATGAACTGGTATGGGATGAATCTTGGGGGATCGAGCCAACTACACTGTTGGACAGAAATGTACAAATCAGGAAAATGTTAGAATCAGCACCTCGCTTAATCCCCTTATATGGGCATCGTTTTCTCCCTAGTTATGAGAATCAGGAGATGCCGATTTTATCAGTAGTGGATTTAGATGTTATTTATTATGGCAAAGATTTATACGATTATTTTGAGATTGAATTTGGAAATAGGAAACTTTCTCTGGCTTTAGAAGAATATAAGCAAGTACCCTTCTGGACGAGTGACTTTTATTAAATGTTTTTACAAAGATAACTGGTCGCACCCTTGAGAACTTCATCTTACTTTGAAATATGCTAAACCCACGATTGGAATTTCTAGTGGATGTTCTTTTTTATGCTTCCATGCTAAATTGGTACAATTGACACAGTTGTTGCGACTTTAGTCGCTTACAAATGTGGCTGCAATTTGACGAAGTCAATTTCCTCAAAACGTTAATCAACACGATACTATCAACGTTTCGAAACATTTCATGGTTCACACCATGGGGTGTTTTTTGATTAGTATACTGTAGATGAAGGATGAAGGCTAGAACATTTGATTGTGGGATAGAGGTTTCTTAGATATCAAATTTCAGATTGAGTTTAACTGAGGCCTATAAACTGACTAGTTTTGATTCTATAATTAATTGATATTACCTTTATTTTTTGATACAATTTACTTATCAAATTTTAAAAGGAGATTAAAATGAAATCTTTGAAACGTATTTTCTTGGGTGCTTTATTGGCAGTTGTTGCTGTTCTTCTTGTGGCTTGTAACTCAAAAAACGATAATGGAACCTATGTTTTTGAACCTACAAAAGAGGAAATGAAACAAATTGTACCGTCTGAGCTCCTATCTTTAGTTGGTGATAATTATAAAGTTTCTATCTCTATCACTATCAATGATGATAAAGGAGAGATGAAAATTGACTCAGATTTAGCTGGGAAAAAGTCTAATCAAGTGGTTGATTTAAAAGTAGATCAAAAAGCAAAAACTCTTGTAGCGGAAGCTAATCAAGAAAAAACCGAAATTACTTATGAAGTGTCTGGAGATGTGTTAACTTTTAAGGATGTGAAAAACTCTTCACTTAAGGATAAAGATAAGGATGTGTTTAGTAATTACATGAAGATTGCTAAATTTAAAAAAGTTAAATAAGCTATAAGGTAGGATTTAGTCCTACCTTTTTGATAATAGATAATTACATTTAGTAAAACTCGATTTTCCCACTAGACATTCGTCTACTTTTTTTATATAATAAAACTAAACCAAAATGGTTGAATTTTAAAAATAAAGTCAACCTGCGATGAAAGCATCACGCTAGGAGGTAAACCATGTACCAACCAGAAAAACTTAAGGCTCGGAGAAAAGAGCTAAAATTAACACAAAAAGAGATTGCAGAGCAGCTTGGGATTAGTTTTCAGGCTTATTCAGCTTGGGAGCGTGGAGTCAAGGAGCCTTCCGAAGAGAAGGTTGCTCAGTTAGAGAAGATTTTAAAAGTACCAAAAGGCTATTTTACTCAAAGTGAAATTGTCCGTCTCTACAATAGCCTCTCTCATCAAGGGAAAGAGAAGGTAGTGGTCTATGCTCGCAACTTGGCCCAAGAAGAACAAGCTAAGAAGGTGACGGATATTTCGGAAAAACTCTACGAGTATCATGTCTATGAACGCATGTCAGCGGGGATTGGGGCTTCGGTTTATGATGATCGAAACTTTGATACGGTTTATTTCAATGAAGAACTGGCTCATGATTTTGCTTCCTGGGTATCAGGGGATTCCATGGAGCCCAAATATCAAAATGGTTCAGTGGCTCTGATTCGGGAGACCGGATTTGATTACGACGGTGCTGTCTATGCAGTGGTTTGCAATAACCAGACCTATATTAAACGGGTCTATCGTGAAGAGGATGGCTTGCGTCTGGTCTCTATCAATCCTAAATACAAGGATATCCTCATCTCTTACGAAGAAGATCCGCGGATTGTGGGCATTATCGTAGGTAACTTTGTACCCATGGAGGGATAGTCTATGGGCTACTTTGATTATTCCAGAGAACCCAAAAGTGATATTGCCTTTGTCGATATGAAGTCCTTTTATGCTAGCGTTGAGTGTGTAGAAAGAGGACTCCATCCCCTCAAAACCTCCCTTTGTGTCATGAGTCGGGCGGATAATTCTGTTGGACTTATTCTTGCCTCCTCGCCTATCTTTAAAAAGATCTTTGGAAAAGCAAATGTAGGCCGTGCCTATGACCTGCCCTTTGATATCAAGACGCGTAAATTTTCCTATTACAATGCCAAGAAACAAGGCTTACGGACAGATCCAGACTATGTGAAATTTATCGAAGATTGGGCTCAGGTAACTGTGATTGTCCCTCCACGGATGGATAAGTATATCGCAGTTAATCTGGAAATCCAAGGAATCTTTCAGAACTATGGCAGTCCAGATGATATTTATCCTTATTCAATTGATGAAGGCTTTATTGACCTAACCAGTTCGCTCAATTATTTTGTTCCAGACCAGCAGATTTCTCGTAAAGATAAGCTGGACATGCTTTCTGCTCGCATCCAGAGAGATATCTGGCGGCAGACCGGGATTTACTCGACCGTCGGTATGTCCAATGCCAATCCTCTGCTTGCTAAGTTGGCCTTGGATAATGAAGCCAAACACACACCGACTATGCGAGCCAATTGGTCTTATCCAGACGTGGAAGAGAAGGTTTGGTCCATTCCAAAGATGACTGACTTTTGGGGGATTGGGCATCGGATGGAGAAGCGCTTGAATAGTTTGGGGATTTATTCGATTAAGGAATTAGCCAATAGCAATCCTGATGTCCTGAAGAAAGAACTTGGCCAAGCTGGACTTCGCTTGTGGTTTCATGCCAATGGAATTGATGAGAGTAATGTTCATACACCCTATAAAGCCAAATCTCATGGCTTGGGCAATTCGCAAATTTTACCGAGAGACTATGTCAAGCAGCGAGATATCGAAATTATCCTTCGAGAGATGGCTGAGCAGGTGGCTATCAGGCTTCGACGGGCTAGAAAGAAGACGACAGTGGTGTCTATTCATCTTGGATTTTCTAAGCAGGAACAAAAACGCTCCATCCATACCCAGATGAAGGTTGAGCCGACCAATAATACCGGTCTTTTGGTCAGCTATGTACTGAGATTATTCCATAGTAAATACACTTCTGGCGCCGTTAGGAGCGTTGCCGTTAGTTATTCAGGGTTTGTGGATGAATCCTTTGGTTTGATTTCCCTTTTTGATGATGTTGATAAAGTAGAAAAAGAAGAAAGGCTCCAGACTGCCATTGATTCGATTCGAGAGCAATTCGGATTTACTTCTCTCTTGAAGGCAACTGCCTTAGAGGATGCATCGAGAAGTATTGCCAGAAGCAAGCTGATCGGAGGGCACTCTGCTGGAGGATTAGATGGATTAAAATGATTGATCGCTCTTATTTGCCCTTCCAATCCGCGAGGGACTATCAGGATCCAGGCATGCAGAAGTGGATGGGCTTTTTTCTATCGGAGCATACCAGTTCCCTCAGTGCAGAAAAAAATCGTGTCGATTTATCAACAGATTTGAATCCAGTCGAGAAGTTGTTGCTACTTTCCCAGCTCTACGTCGGACGACTAAAAGGCTCTTTTATGGTCAAGGAGAAACATCATAAAAGCACGATATTGGGTGAAGTAAGAGAATTATCTCCTCAAGAAATCTCTGTTAGAACGGATGAAGGCTATCGATTAATAAGGGTAGATGATATTCTCACAATCAAACTTTGTCAGGAGGAAGTTGATGACTAGAAAAGAGTTATATGAAAACAAATTGCAGATGGATTATTTTTCGGACGACTACATTCGTTTTGAGGAAGATTTTCAAAAATACTCTGCCATGAATGTACCCCTGACTTTTCTGATTGACGACATTCTGCGAACCATGGCTATGAATCAAAAAAACTACTTTGTCCTGAACAAAGAAAATGCCAAGGATGGCAGGGAACATCGGTTTTATTTTAGGGTGAAAATGGAAAAAGATTGTCCACATACTCGAACCTATGCCTATATGGGACTCAGACAAAATCATCAGTAAAGATTCTGACCGTAAATATATTTTGTTGCAACAATGCTGTGTCCAGCTGTTCAAGAGCTATTTCTTGAATGTTTTTTTGTTTGTAGTTTGAAAGTAATTGAACTATACCAATTTTTATTCTTGACAAGTGAAAGAAACAAGTATATACTGTTTTTGCTGATTCCGTAAAGCGAGAATTAGACTATACCAATTTTAAGGAGAAAGCACAGTCTATCTGTGTCGTATATACTATGTGTGGAATTGTTGGTGTTGTTGGAAACACAAATGCAACGGATATTTTAATTCAAGGACTTGAAAAGCTCGAATACCGTGGTTATGATTCGGCTGGAATTTTTGTTCTAGGTGGTGCTGAAAGCCATTTGGTGAAAGCGGTTGGTCGTATTGCAGAATTGTCTGCTAAAACTACTGGTGTTGAGGGGACGACTGGTATCGGACATACTCGTTGGGCTACTCACGGGAAACCAACAGAAGACAATGCTCACCCACATCGCTCTGAGACAGGACGTTTTGTCTTGGTGCACAACGGGGTGATCGAAAACTATCTCGAAATTAAGGAAGAATACCTTGCAGGTCACCACTTCAAGGGACAAACAGATACAGAAATCGCTGTTCACTTGATTGGAAAATTTGCCGAAGAAGATGGCCTGTCAGTACTTGAAGCCTTCAAAAAAGCCCTTCACATCATCCGTGGTTCTTATGCCTTTGCCTTGATTGACTCTGAAAATCCAGATGTCATCTATGTCGCTAAGAACAAATCACCACTTTTGATTGGTCTTGGAGATGGTTACAACATGGTCTGCTCAGATGCTATGGCTATGATTCGTGAAACCAACCAATACATGGAAATCCATGACCAAGAGTTGGTAATCGTCAAGGCTGATAGTGTTGAAGTGCAAGACTATGATGGAAATCGTCGTGAACGCACTAGCTACACTGCGGAGCTTGACTTGTCAGATATCGGTAAGGGAACGTATCCTTACTACATGCTTAAGGAAATCGATGAGCAACCAACGGTGATGCGTAAACTAATCCAAGCCTATACTGATGAGGCTGGTCATGTAGTCGTAGACCCAGCAATCATCAAGGCTGTTCAAGAGGCAGACCGTATCTACATTCTTGCAGCTGGAACATCTTACCACGCAGGATTTGCTTCTAAGAAAATGCTGGAAGAATTGACAGATACACCAGTTGAACTTGGGATCTCATCTGAGTGGGGCTACGGTATGCCCCTTCTCAGCAAGAAACCACTTTTCATCTTCATCAGTCAGTCTGGTGAAACAGCTGATAGCCGTCAGGTTTTGGTCAAGGCCAATGAAATGGGTATTCCAAGCTTGACAGTGACAAACGTACCGGGTTCAACTCTTTCTCGTGAAGCCAACCATACGATGTTGCTTCATGCAGGTCCTGAAATTGCCGTAGCATCAACCAAGGCCTATACAGCGCAAATCGCAGCCCTTGCCTTCCTTGCAAAAGCTGTTGGTGAAGCAAACGGCAACGAAAAAGCGCAAGCCTTTGATCTTGTTCATGAGTTGTCTATCGTGGCTCAGTCGATCGAATCAACCCTTTCAGAAAAAGAATTGATTGATAGCAAGGTTCGTGACCTTCTTGAAACAACACGTAATGCCTTTTACATCGGACGTGGTCAAGATTACTATGTAGCCATGGAAGCCAGTCTCAAGCTCAAAGAGATTTCTTACATTCAATGTGAAGGCTTTGCGGCTGGAGAACTCAAACACGGAACGATTGCCTTGATTGAAGAAGGAACGCCTGTTTTGGCCCTCTTGTCAGATCCAGTCCTAGCTAACCACACTCGTGGAAATATCCAAGAAGTGGCAGCTCGTGGTGCTAAGGTCCTCACCATCGCAGAAGAAAATGTTGCCAAAGATACAGACGATATCGTTCTTACGACCGTACACCCGTACCTCTCACCAATCTCAATGGTCGTACCAACTCAATTGGTCGCTTACTTTGCAACCCTACACCGTGGACTTGATGTGGACAAACCACGCAACCTTGCCAAGTCTGTAACGGTAGAATAAAGTAGTCCTGTTACTGAATTCCAACATTTCTTGTCAACCTAGCAAAATCTTGTTATACTATAGAAAAGTAGTTAATAGTGAAGTATAAGGAGATTGGAACGGAAATGAAAAAGGGGAAAATTTCATCTATCATAGGACTCTTGTTTGCCAGTTCGTTTTTGATTCGGACTGTCGTCATTCATCAAATGAGAGCTTCAAAGAAACAAGAGAGTGAAAAGATTGCTGCAGTTCAGGAATTTATCAAATCTCAAGAACAGGCTGAGGCAGAAAAGCAAAAGGATACTTTTAAGGATATCCTTGGAAATGGATCAGGAGCTTCTGAACCAAGACCTAGCTATGACAAAACCATATTTGTGAATCAACAATACAATATTGGTGTTCGAGACGGAGCCTATTATCTAGTAACAATCAGTAGCAAAAAAGAACTCTTGTTAGAAGGTGTCGATGGCGCCTATTCCCTAGCTGTTAAGAATGAAGATAAAAACAAACAAGAAGTTGCCATGGTTGTTCATAAAGACGGAGCTTGGCATATTATAAATGAGGAAGGGGAAATCACGAAAACCCTTGACCGACAATATATAACAGCTCATACCAAGCTCGTGGTTAAGAACCAAACACTTGATTTTGAATAATGTGATTGGCTCATGGTTCTTTAGAAAAACAGAGATTCATAAAAACCTCCTAGATGTTTCTAGGAGGTTTTTAAAATTATAAATCTTGCATGGAAATCTTATTGAGTTCGTTGACAACTTGCAAGATAGATAGTCGACTGATATTAATCACTAGCTTGTCTTCAATGTCTTTGATATCAAAGTTAGTGATGATAGCATCGTAGTCACTGTCCATGACTTCTTCAATATTTAGAGTTTCCTTATCCCATGTTTCATACTGGATATTATTTGAAGTATGGAATTCGTAGAGAGAAATCAAGAATTGTGGATGGGCAAAGTCATACTCACTGAGGACTAGGACCTTGACTTTCTTTTTGCGCTCAAACAATTGATCTGTAAGACCCTCAGCGTGGGTAAACAGGGTGTAGATCAGATGTGAGAGAGCAGGAGTCTTGTCCTTTTGTCCCATAATGTTCTTGTATCGCATCATTTCAAAGACCGTTGCTTCATAAAATTTGGGGAAGAATTTTTTAATCTTTCCAAGCGTATAATCTTTGTTTTGTGAAATGATTGATTCAGAGTTGATTTCTCTTCTCTCAAGCAAGGCAGTGTTGTGCAAGTTCCAAATCAAGGTATCCGTATTTGAAAATTGAACGCCAAATCTACGAGTCAAGTTATCCAGAATGTCTCGAGCAGCATGGTAGGAACGATCAACTTGTTCGTAAGACTGACGAGCAGCTAGGAAATCTTCAACTGTAAAGAAAAGACCAGGCTCCGCAAAGGGACTGAAAATCTGATTGATGGTTTCAGGAGTGATTTCAATGTTCAGTCCTTGAGCCAATTCTTGTAACTGATGCTGAAAATCAGGCAGTTGGTCATAGATAGGGCTCAACCAGGAAGTGGTTTGTTTTGGAAAGCGAACAAAATATCCTCTCTTCATTCGATGCATATCGACAGTTGCCTGTGTTCGGATTTGGTAGAGGTTCTGATATTTTGCAGGGAATTTTGCTAAATTGATAAAGAAGGAAACAAAGCTATCAACGTCTGCTTCTTTGAATTCTGTGAAAGGCCACTCTAAAAAGCTATAAGCTTCATGGAAATATTGGGAGAAGAAAAAACGAATATCTTTTTCATCTCCAATAATAGAGATTGGGGTTACCTTGAGCTTAAAGCGGTAGGTCCCATCGAGAATCTTATTGATGTCCGCAACCTTCTTACGCAGAGAAGGAAGAGAGATATCCAAAGATTCTGAAAGGTGTTCATAGGTGAAGGGGTTGTCCAAGAGGAAGAAGACTTTTAAAATTTGGAAATAATCAGATGTTTGTAAAAAATATTGGTAGATGCGCTCGATACCATTATTTTTCGTATTCACCATCATTATCCCCGCAGTTGAGTGTCGAATATCAAAATCAGGAAAGATTTCACGTAATTCTTTGATATCACTCTTGATGATGCGAGCATTGTATCCAATGGTTTTAGATAAATCATCTAGGTAAATCCAATCAGGATTTTCGAACAAATACTCTAAAATCTTTAGTTGTCTCTGTTCTTTTTGAGTGAGCAGTTCTCTCATTTTTAATAAACTCCCGAAATGCTGTTAGAATGATTAGAAAAGAAGATGATTGAAAATTGTCAGAACTCATGTATAAAAGAAAGTCACCCCTTGAGAGATTTGAAATCTATCAAGGGGTGATACTTGATAAGAAGTTCTGACGAGTCTTCAATCTATTTACGATATAAACGATCGTATTGGTAGTATGGGTCAAAGGTTACGTTAATTCCCAATTTACGGAGAACGTTCTTGTCTTCATCCGTTAAGATAATCGTAGAATGAGCTTCGCTTCCTTTGAGATTTCCGAGTTCTTTCATAGCGCGATCTGCATCTGGATTCTGCATGGCTGTGATTGCGAGAGCAATCAGAATCTCGTTAGAATGAAGTCGAGGGTTACGACTGCCCAAGTGATTGATTTTCAAACCTTGGATTGGTTTCACCACTTCTGGTTCAATCAAATTTATTTCTTTATCAATGTTGGCTGACATCTTGATAGCATTGATCAAAGCAGCAGCTGTTGGACCAAAGAGTTCTGAGTTCTTCCCAGTGACGATTTCACCAGAAGGTAACTCAAGAGCGAGAGCAGGTCCGTCGGTTTCTTCAGCTTTTTGTCGAGCAGCTACAGCTACCTTGCGGTCTGCAGGAGTAATACCAAGGTCATTCATGAGAAGTTCAATTTTCTTGACCGCTGACTCAGCAACTTTTTCAGCTTTAAAATCGAGGACTGTTTGGTAGTAGCGACGAATAATTTCTTGTTTTGATGCTTCAACTGCAGCTTCGTTATCAGTGATTGCAAAACCAACCATATTTACACCCATATCAGTTGGAGATGCATAAGGAGATTCACCCAAGATACGTTCGAGCATACGCTTGAGGACAGGGAAAATCTCGATATCACGATTATAGTTGACGGTAGTTTCTCCGTAAGTTTGGAGATGGAATGGGTCAATCATATTGACATCATCAAGGTCTGCAGTAGCAGCCTCATAAGCCAAATTGACCGGATGGTGGAGAGGTAGATTCCATACTGGGAAGGTTTCAAACTTAGCATAACCAGATTTGATACCGTTTAGCTGGTCGTGGTACATGTTAGACATACAAGTTGCCAACTTACCTGAACCAGGACCAGGAGCAGTCACGACAATTAAATTGCGACTAGTTTTGATATAGTCGTTTTTCCCCATACCTTCAGGTGAGATGATATGGTCCATATCTGTCGGATAACCCTTGATTGGGTAGTGGAGATAAGAGTCAATCCCATTTTTTTCTAATTGGTTACGGAAGGTATCTGCAGCAGGTTGACCAGCGTATTGCGTGATCACAACAGAACCAACAAAAATACCAAGTTCGTTGAATTTATCGATTAGACGAAGAACTTCTTGGTCGTAAGAAATACCCAAGTCACCACGAGCTTTTGAGTGCTCGATATTGCTAGCGTTAATGGCAATCACAACCTCAACTTGTTCTTTCAACTCTTGCAAGAGCTTGATTTTGTTATCTGGCTCATATCCAGGAAGGACACGGGCAGCGTGGAAGTCTTCCAGCATCTTGCCTCCGAACTCCAAGTAAAGCTTGCCGTCAAACTGGTTAATGCGCTCCAAAATATGGTCGCGTTGTAAATTTAGATATTTTTCAGAACTAAAAGCTTGTTTTTTCATTTTTTTACCTCTATTTTCTATTATATAAAAAAAATAGAAGATAAGAAACTAGAGAGTCACAAAAGTCAGAAAAAAGATAAAGCAAACGCTTGCATAAAATGATGAAAAGCGCTATCATAGACTATAGATTATTAAAATAATGAGGTAAGAAGATGCAAGAAAAATGGTGGCACAATGCCGTAGTCTATCAAGTTTATCCTAAAAGTTTTAAGGATAGTAATGGAGATGGGATTGGCGATTTACCTGGAATTACTAGCAAGTTAGATTATCTAGCCAAGCTTGGAATCACAGCCATTTGGCTTTCACCAGTTTATGATAGCCCGATGGATGACAATGGTTACGATATTGCCAATTATCAAGACATTGCTTCTATCTTTGGAACCATGGAAGACATGGACGAGCTGATCGCTGAAGCTAAAAAAAGAGATATCCGAATCATTATGGATTTGGTTGTCAATCATACATCCGATGAGCATGCTTGGTTTATCGAGGCGCGTGAAAATCCTCAAAGTCCTGAACGTGACTACTATATCTGGAGAGACCAGCCCAACGATTTGCCGTCGGCTTTCAGTGGTTCTGCCTGGCAATATGACGAAAAGGCTGGTCAATATTACCTACACTTTTTCAGTAAGAAACAACCAGACCTCAATTGGGAAAACGAAGAGCTCCGTCATAAAATCTATGAAATGATGAATTTCTGGATTGATAAAGGGATTGGTGGATTCCGTATGGACGTTATTGACATGATTGGGAAGATTCCTGACCAGAAGATTGTCAACAATGGTCCTATGCTGCACCCTTATCTCAAGGAGATGAACAAGGTGACCTTTGGTGATAAAGATTTGTTAACAGTTGGGGAGACATGGGGAGCGACACCAGAAATCGCAAAACTCTATTCAGATCCAAAAGGACAAGAACTGTCTATGGTCTTCCAGTTTGAACATATCTGTCTTCAGTATCAGGAAGGACAACCTAAGTGGCACTACCAAAAAGAGCTAAATGTTGGGAAATTAAAAGAGATTTTCAACAAATGGCAGACAGAATTAGGAGTTGAGGATGGCTGGAATTCCCTCTTCTGGAACAACCATGACCTCCCTCGAATCGTCTCTATCTGGGGAAACGACCAAGAATACCGTGAAAAATCCGCCAAAGCGTATGCAATCTTGCTTCACTTGATGAGAGGGACTCCCTATATCTATCAAGGTGAAGAAATCGGTATGACCAATTTCCCATTTGAAAGCTTGGAACAAGTAGAAGATATTGAGTCGCTCAACTATGCCAAAGAAGCGCTAGAACAAGGTGTTTCAATGGAAACAATCATGGATAGCATTCGTGTGATTGGACGTGACAATGCGCGTACTCCAATGCAGTGGGATACTACAGACTACGCTGGATTTTCAAGCGCGACACCATGGTTAGGAGTCAATCCAAACTATGCGAAGATTAATGTAGAAGAGGCTTTAGCAAATCCAGATTCCATCTTCTATACTTATCAAAAATTAGTTCAGATTCGCAAGGAAAACAGCTGGCTGGTTCAAGCTGACTTTGAATTATTAGAAACAGCTGAGAAGGTCTTTGCTTATATTCGCAAGGACGGGGAACGCCGTTTCCTAGTAGTAGCTAACCTCTCAAATCAAGAACAAGAATTTTACTTTAATGGGGTTCTCAAATCAGTCTTGGTTGCTAACACCGAGGTTCAAGAAAAACTCGAGCAACTAACACTAGCTCCTTGGGATGCGTTCTGTGTCGAATTAGCCAATTAAACCTAAAAACTCAAGTATCTAAGATACTTGAGTTTTTTCTAAAATAAGTGTAGAAATTTCTTTAAAATATATTTTTTTGAATTTTCAAAAAAATTCCATGAAAACCCTTGCTTTTATAAAAAAATAGGGTATAATGGTGAAAAATAGTATTTTAAAGGAGAATACCGATGAAATCGAAAAAGTTGCTCGTAGTAGCAGGGATAACGATGAGTGCAGCTCTTCTTTTAACAGCTTGTGGAAAGACAGAGAAAAAAGCAGACGCTCCTACAACATTTTCATATGTTTATGCCATTGATCCATCAACGTTGGACTATAGCGTTACTAGTAAAAGTTCAACATCTGACGTCATCGCTAACTTGGTCGACGGACTCTTGGAAAATGACAAATACGGGAACTTGATTCCATCTCTTGCTGAAGATTGGTCAGTTTCACAGGATGGTTTGACCTATACCTACAAGCTACGTAAAGGTGTCAAATGGTATACTTCTGAAGGTGAGGAGTACGCCGAGGTCAAGGCTCAAGACTTTGTGACTGGTTTGAAGCATGCTGCCGATGGTAAGTCAGATGGTCTAACACTTATCCAAGACTCTATCAAAGGTTTGGCAGAGTACGTTAGCGGTGAAAACAATGACTTCTCAACAGTTGGAGTCAAAGCTATTGACGACTACACTGTTCAATATACCTTGAATCAACCAGAAAGCTTCTGGAATTCTAAGGTAACAACAGCGACTATGCTTCCAGTCAATGAAGAGTTCTTAAATTCTCAAGGTAAAGATTATGGTGCAGCTACACCTTCAGGGATTCTCTATAATGGACCATATATTTTGAAGAACTTCACTTCAAAATCAGTGATCGAGTACGAAAAAAATCCAAATTATTGGGATAAAGACAATGTTAAGATTGACCACATCAAACTTACTTTCTACGATGGTTCTGACCAAGAATCATTGATTCGTAGCTTTACATCAGGGGCTTATACAACAGCTCGCCTCTTCCCAACAAGCTCAAACTTTGATTCAACCAAGCAAGAATACGGGGATAAGATTGTCTATAGCCCGCAAGAAGCGACTAGCTATTACTTTACCTTCAACGTAAATCGTCAGTCTTACAATAAAACAGCCAAGACAGACGAAGCGCAAAAGACTTCTACAAAAGAAGCGCTTCTCAATAAAAACTTCCGCCAGGCAATCAACTTTGCTCTTGACCGTCATTCTTACTCTGCTCAGATGAATGGTGAAGAAGGAGCGGACAAGATTATCCGTACCAGCCTTGTACCTTACGACTATGTTCAGGTCGGTGAAAAGACCTTCGGAGAAATGGCCCAAGAGCAACTGGTAACATACGGAGACCAGTGGAAAGATGTAGCTTTGACAGATGGTAAAGATACCCTTTACAATCCAACAAAAGCAAAAGCTGCCTTTGAAAAAGCCAAGTCAGAATTGCAAGCCAAGGGTGTAACCTTCCCAATCCATTTGGATATTCCAGTTGAACAGACAGATGTCATTGCTGTTCAACAAACCAACTCCCTCAAACAATCTGTCGAAGCAGCGCTTGGAACTGAAAATGTCGTCATCGATGTACTTCAAATGACTGATAATGAGAAAATGAGTATTACTTCTCAAGCCAAGGTTCCTTCTCAAAAAGACTATGACTTGAATGGAACTGGTTGGGGACCAGACTATCAAGATCCAGCTACCTATCTCAATATCCTAGATGCTAAGAAGGGTTCTGCCCTTAAACATTTGGGTATCACAAAAGGTAAAGATCCAGAAGTCATGGCTCAAGTAGGACTTGATGAATACAAGAAACTCTTGGACGATGCAGCATCTGAAACGAGCGATCTGAACAAACGTTATGAAAAATATGCCAAAGCACAAGCTTGGGTATCTGATAGCTCACTCCTCATCCCTGTAGCGTCTTCAGGTGGTTCTCCGACCGTGAGTCGTACAGTGCCATTTACAAAAGCCTACTCTCAGGTTGGTATCAAGGGTGATCCATTTGTGTTCAAAGGTTTAGAGTTACAAAATGATATTGTAACCACCAAAGAATACGAAGAAGCTCTCAAGAAATGGCAAAAAGAGAAAATTGAAACAAATGCCAAGTACCAAAAAGAGTTAGCCAACCACGTTAAATAATCTGTAACAATACTGAAAGAAATCCAGTTTTTATGCGGGATTTCTTTCTTTTTTTCATCTGGGTAACGGATTGCGAAAAAATTAAATAACTTTACTTTTAGGACAAAATTTGATAAAATAAACTTATGTCATAAAACCTAACATATAAGGAGAAAATGAATCATGAAACTCAAAAAACGACTGATTGGAGCGGGGTTGACGCTAGCCGCAGCGGTCTTGTTGGCAGCATGCGGGAAGTCAGCATCAGATGCTAAAACCTACTCGTCAACATTTGGTGCCGACCCAACCACCTTCAACTACCTTTTGGATTATTCTGGTGACAATACGAATGTTTTTACCAACTTGGTAGATGGTTTGCTTGAAAATGACAATTATGGAAATCTCATTCCTGCTCTTGCGGAAGATTGGAGTGTTTCAAAGGATGGATTGACTTACACTTATAAACTTCGTCAAGATGCTAAATGGTTCACGGCTGATGGGGAAGAATACGCCCCAATTAAAGCACAGGATTTCGTCACAGGTATCAAGTATGCAGCTGATAACAAGAGTCAAGCTCTTGATTTGATTCAGAGTTCAATCAAGGGTTTAGATGACTATGTGACAGGCGCAAATACTGACTTTTCAAATGTTGGTGTTAAAGCTGTAGATGATTACACTGTTCAATATACTTTGACACGTCCAGAACCATTCTGGAACTCTAAAACAACCAATAGCATTCTCTTCCCGGTTAATGAAGAGTTCTTGACTTCTAAAGGTAAAGAATTCGGGGAATTAAAACCAGATAGTATCCTCTATAGTGGTCCTTATTTGTTAAAAGAATTTACATCTAAATCATCACTTGAGTACATGAAGAACCCTCATTACTACGACCAAGAAAAAGTGACAATTGAAAGAGTTAAGTTGGCTTATGTTGATGGTTCAGACCAAGATATGACGATTCGTAACTTCGAAAGCGGAGCTTACTCATCTGCAGGTGTATATCCAAATAGCTCAAACTTTGCTAAGACAAAGGAAAAATACAAGGACAACATCGTTTATAGCTTGCAGGATGCGACTTCTTGGTACTATAACTTTAATGTAAATCGTCAAAACTATAACCATACAGCTAAAACTAGCGATGAGCAAAAACAAGCTACCCAAGCTGCAATCTTAAATAAAAACTTCCGTCAAGCCATCAACTTTGCAATTGACCGTACAGCATACTCGGCCCAATCAAACGGAGAAGAAGCAGCCAAAAACACTCTTCGTAACACACTTGTACCACCAACTTTCGTGCAAGTTGGTGACAAGACTTTTGGTGAGACAGTTTCATCTAAGTTGGTAAACTATGGTACACAGTGGACAAATATGAATCTTGAAGACGCCCAAGATGGTTACTTCAATAAAGAGAAAGCGCAAGCTCAGTTCGCAGAGGCTAAAAAAGAATTAGAAGCACAAGGTGTGACTTTCCCGATTCATTTGGATTTGCCAGTGGATCAGGTTAATAAAACCCTCCTTCCTAAGATTCATTCGCTTAAACAATCAGTCGAATCAACTCTTGGAGCTGAAAATGTAGTGATTGATGTCGTTCAAATTTCAACAGAAGACTATGCCAATGCAACTTTCCAAGCGCCAACCACAGCTGATCATGACTATGATTTGAACTTGGATGGTTGGTCTGCAGACTACCAAGATCCATCAACTTACCTCAATCCTTTCAATGCTGAGGATGGCTTCTATCTCAAAATCTTAGGACTTGATCCGAGCAAGGATACTGATAAGATTACAAGTCTTGGATTGGACCAGTATACTCAAAAATTAAAAGCGGCAGATGCAGAAAATACAGACGTTGCCAAACGTTATGAAAACTATGCAGACGCGCAAGCCTGGTTGATTGATAGTTCGCTATTGCTTCCTGTGAATTCAAATGGCGGTGGGGCATCGGTGACACGCGTGGTACCTTTCACACGTGCATACTCACTTGTCGGAATCAAAGGAACTGGAAGCAACTATAAGTATATGAGATTGCAAACAGAAGTGGTAACAACCGCTCAATTTGACGAAGCCAAAGCTAAATGGGAACAAGAACGTAAAAATTCAGTCGAAAAGAGTCAAAAAGAATTCGAAAGTCACGTTAAATAAAAAAATAGAGCTTTTAAAAACTCTATTTTTTATTTTAATTGTATTTTAAAAACATAAAACAGAACAAAAGTGATAATAAATATACACTAACTAAAAACATTTTTTAAAACAAGCGCTTGCATGACGGATGTAGATAGCTTTTAAAGTTACTTTGTGATATAATTAAATTAAAATGTTTTGAAGAGGTATTCCATGAAAGGTAGACGCATAAAAAAAAAGAAATCTGGCAAATTTCAGCAAAGTTTAAATGTAGGTTTATTACTAATCTATGTTGTTCTTGCTTCTTTTTTATTGTTTTTGATTTTTAAATATCAGATTTTAGCAGTCAGTTATCTTAATATTATCTTAGCGGTCGTTTTAGTGCTCGTAGCTTTATTATCCCTGCTTTTTGTAGTCAAGCGAAAAGCTAAGGTTTTTACCCTGATAATTCTGTTGGTCTCAATCTTATTTAGTTCTGTAGCATTAGTAGCTGTCAATCGGTTTGTTGGACTTGCCAATCAATTCAATGCAACGTCAAATTATTCAAGCTACTCTATGAGTGTGGCAGTACTTGCAGATAGTGAGATCGATAACGTTTCTCAACTTTCTAGTGTAACTGCTCCAACAGCTTCAGATGCCGAGAATATTCAAAAATTGATAGATGACATTAAAACAACTCAAAGCAAGGAATTGACAGTTGAGGAAGCTTCTTCTTACCTAGCAGCCTATAAGAGTTTGTTAGATGGAGAAACCAAAGCGATTGTCTTGAACGGTGTTTTTGAAAATCTGATTGAGCAGGAATATCCTGACCACGCTAAGAAGATCAAGAAAATCTATACCAAAGACTTGACCAAGAAAGTGGAGGCGCCTAAGGTAGCTACAGGAAATTCTTTCAACGTCTACATCAGCGGGATTGATACCTATGGTCCTATCAGTTCTGTTTCGCGCTCAGATGTCAATATCATCATGACAGTGAATCAAGATACTAAAAAGATTCTCTTGACGACCACTCCTCGAGATGCCTATGTCCCTATTGCAGATGGTGGAAACAACCAAAACGATAAGTTGACGCATGCGGGTATCTATGGAGTAGATGCTTCTATCCATACCTTAGAAAATCTTTATGGTATCGACTTGAACTATTATGCCCGTCTCAATTTCACTTCTTTCTTGAAGTTGATTGACCTTCTCGGAGGTGTGGATGTCTATAACGACCAAGAGTTCACATCGCGTCACGGGCAATACCATTTCCCAGTTGGCAATGTTCATTTAGATTCTGAGCAAGCTTTGGGATTTGTGCGTGAACGTTATTCACTTGCGGATGGTGATGGTGATCGCGGTCGTAACCAACAAAAAGTCATTGCGGCTATTATCCAGAAATTAACCTCGGCAGAATCACTAAAAAACTATGATAGCATTATTCAAAGCTTGCAGGATTCGATTCAGACCAATATGCCACCAGAAACAATGGTAAGTCTTGTCAATACTCAATTGGCAAGCGGAGGAAAATATACAGTAACCAATCAAGATCTGAAAGGGACTGGTCGTATGGGTCTTCCGTCTTACGCTATGCCAGATAGTACCCTTTACATGTTAGAGATCGACCCAACAAGCTTGGAAGCTGCTAAAAAGGCTATTAAAGATACCATGGAAGGAAAATAAGATGATTGATATTCATTCACATATTGTTTTCGATGTTGACGATGGACCTAAAAATAAAGCTGAGAGCAAGGCTCTCCTTGAGGAAGCTTACGCACAAGGTGTTCGAACCATTGTTTCGACCTCTCATCGTAGAAAAGGGATGTTTGAAACACCAGAAGACAAAATTGCGTCTAATTTTAGCGAAGTGAAACAGTTGGCTCAAGAAATTGCGCCAGATTTGAATATCGTTTACGGGGCTGAGATTTATTTTTCAAGTGATGTTTTAGAAAAACTTGAACAGGGTATCCTACCAAAACTCAATGGAAGTCGTTATGCTTTGATTGAGTTTAGTATGAATACGCCCTACAGAGATATTCATAGCGCTTTGACCAAAGTTCTCATGTTAGGGATTACACCTGTGGTTGCTCATATTGAGCGCTACCACACCTTGGAAAACGATGAGAAAAAAGTAAGAGAACTCATCAATATGGGCTGCTATATGCAGATTAATAGTTCGAGTGTATTAAAACCACGACTATTTGGTGACACCTACAAGTTTATGAAAAAGCGTGCTAGATACTTCTTGGACAAAGATCTAGTACATGTAGTGGCTAGCGATATGCACAATTTGGATAATCGCCCGCCCTATATGAGAGAAGCTTATGAACTCATTGCTAAAAAATACGGAGCAGGAAAAGCTCGTGAACTGTTTGAAACAAACCCGTCAAACATTATAAATGACCAACTAATTTAGGAGAAATGATGAAAGAACAAGATAAATTTGAAATTGATGTATTTCAATTGGTAAAAGTGCTTTGGAAAAGAAAATTCCTCATCGTCTTAACTGCAATAATAGCAGGTCTAGTAGCTTTTGCCTATAGCTCGTTTGTGATCAAACCTCAGTACACCAGTACTACCCGCATCTACGTTGTCAATCGTAACCAAGCAGATAAGCCTGGCTTGACCAACCAAGACTTGCAGGCAGGTGCTTACCTGGTAAAAGACTACCGTGAAATCATCCTTTCACAGGATGTTCTTGAAAAAGTGGTGGCTGATCAAAACTTAACGATGGATGCGAAAACTCTTGGGAAAAAAGTTTCCGTAACAGTCCCTGCAGATACGCGTATCGTATCCATCTCAGTTCGAGATGATAAGCCTGAGGAAGCGAGTCGTATCGCCAATGCGCTCAGAGAAGTAGCTGCTCAGAAAATCATTTCTGTAACACGAGTGTCGGATGTAACCACGCTTGAGGAAGCAAGACCCGCAACATCACCATCTTCTCCAAATGTTCGTCGCAACACAATCTTGGGTGTAGCTGTAGGAGCTAGTGCTGTGATTCTATTGGCTCTATTGGTTGAACTATTGGATGACCGAGTGAAGCGTCCAGAAGATATCGAAGAAGTGATGCACATCTCGCTTTTAGGTGTTATTCCAAATCTTGAGAAATTAAAGTAAAGAGGGAAATATGGCAAAGTTAGAATTATCAGAACAACGATTAAACTCTGTAAAAAAAGCTGAAGAGTATTATAACGCTCTACGGACCAATATCCAGTTGAGTGGGGATGGTCTCAAAGTGATTGCACTTTCTTCGGTTCGACCTGGAGAAGGGAAGTCTACCACTTCAACCAATATTGCCTGGGCTTTTGCGCGTGCAGGTTATAAGACGCTCCTTATCGATGCCGATATTCGTAATTCAGTCATGTCAGGTGTCTTCAAATCTCGAGAAAAAATTACAGGTCTGACAGACTACTTATCAGGAACCAAAGATCTATCTCATGGTTTGTGTGAAACAAACGTAGAAAACTTGTTTGTTATTCAATCAGGAGCTGTTTCACCAAACCCGACTGCCCTTCTTCAAAGTGAAAAATTTGAAGCAATGATTGAAACTTTACGCAAATACTTTGACTATATCATTGTGGATACAGCGCCTATCGGAGTTGTTATTGATGCGGCGATTATCGTACAAAAATGCGACGCTTCTATCTTGGTGGCTGAAGCTTCTGCAACAAAACGGAGAGAAGTTCAAAAAGCGAAAGACCAGCTAGAACAAACAGGGACACCATTCTTAGGAGTTATTTTGAATAAATTTAATATTCAGCTTGAAAAATATGGTTCTTACGGGTCATATGGGAACTACGGTTCCTACGGAAAGAAATAAGTAGGAAATAAGGGAGAAAAAAATGGAAGGAAGGGGTTTCTATAACGTAACTCTAGCGTTTTTACAGAGTATACTAGTCAGTATATTGGCTTATATACTAATCTCTGTATCTGAAACAGAAATTGTTGCAAAAACAGTTTTTGTTCTGTATTTTCTTCATTTTGCAGCCTTCTATATCAGTGGCTACGGTAAGGATTTTTTTAAACGTAGTCAATCCGCTGAATTGATAGAAATAGTAAAATACATCATATTTTTTGCTTTGTTGATTAGTTTTTCTAGTTTTTTTCTAAAAGATCAATTTGTGATTTCTAGAAGGGGTATGATTTACTTCCTGTCTTTGTACGGAATATTTAATTATCTCCTGAGTTTTGTGATCAAAAAATATTGGGTCCATTTTAATCATAATTTAAAGGGGAGCCGTAAAATCATTTTGATTACAGCGACATCTAGAATTGAGAAAGTGATAGACCGCTTGTTGACTGCAAGTGATGTTGGCGGAAAACTTGTTGCTGTAAGTGTACTAGATAAACCGGATTTTAAACACAGTAAAGTAACGGTTATTCCTCGAGAAAATCTCATTAATTATGCAACTCATGAGGTAGTAGACGAAGTCTTTGTAAACCTACCTAGTGAGGATTATGATATCGGTAGCATTATTTCACAATTTGAAACGATGGGAATTGATGTTACTGTTAATTTAAATGCCTTTGATAAAAATTTAGGTAGAAATAAACAAATTCATGAGATGGCTGGTTTAAATGTAGTAACTTTTTCTACAAACTTATATAAACCGAGCCATATTATTGCAAAACGAATCATTGATATTTTAGGGGCAATTGTTGGGCTAATTCTTTGTGGACTAGTAAGTATAGTCCTTGTTCCAATGATTCGAAAAGATGGTGGACCAGCAATTTTTTCTCAAACCCGAATAGGAAAAAATGGTCGTCATTTCACTTTTTATAAATTCCGTTCTATGCGAGTAGATGCGGAAGAAATCAAGCAGCAATTGATGGACCAAAATACCATGCAGGGTGGTATGTTTAAGATGGACAATGACCCTCGCGTTACAAAAATTGGACATTTTATTCGAAAGACAAGTTTGGATGAACTGCCCCAATTTTGGAATGTGTTGATTGGTGATATGAGCCTAGTTGGAACTCGACCTCCAACAGTGGACGAATACGAAAAATACACACCTGAACAAAAACGTCGTTTGAGCTTCAAACCAGGGATTACTGGTTTGTGGCAAATTAGTGGTCGTAGTGAAATTACCAACTTTGATGATGTAGTCAAACTAGATGTAGCTTATATCGATGATTGGACAATTTGGAAAGACTTCGAAATTTTATTAAAAACAATAAAAGTAGTGCTGATGAGAGATGGAGCGAAATAGACTGGTATTTCTGCTCTAAAATAGGAGTAATATGAAAAAAATAGTCTATATCGTGGGATCAAAAGGAATCCCAGCAAAGTACGGGGGTTTTGAAACCTTTGTTGAGAAGTTAACAGAGTGCCAACAAGACCAAGAGATTCAATACTATGTAGCTTGTATGCGGGAGAATTCTGCAAAATCAGGGATTACCGCAGATACTTTCGAGCATAATGGAGCAATCTGCTATAACATTGATGTTCCCAATATCGGTCCTGCGCGTGCGATTGCTTATGATATCGCAGCTCTTAATAAGGCCATTGAAATTGCTAAAGCCAATAATGATCAAGCACCGATTTTCTATGTTTTGGCTTGCCGTATTGGACCTTTTATCTCAGGAATCAAGAAGAAAATCAAAGCTATTGGTGGCACTCTTATGGTAAATCCAGATGGTCATGAATGGCTTCGTGCAAAATGGAGTCTTCCTGTTCGTAAATACTGGAAGATTTCGGAACAACTTATGGTGAAGCATGCAGACCTTCTGATTTGTGATAGTAAAAACATTGAGTCTTATATTCAAAAAGATTATGACAAGTATAGTCCAAAAACAACATATATTGCTTACGGAACTGATACAACCAAATCTAAATTGACTAATGTTGATGAGAAAGTACGTTCATGGTACTTTGAAAAAGGTGTTAATGAAAATAACTATTACCTTGTTGTTGGACGTTTTGTACCTGAAAATAACTACGAGGCCATGATTCGTGGTTTTATGCGGTCAAACTCTCAGAAAGATTTTGTCCTTATTACCAATGTGGAACAAAACAAGTTCTATGAACAGTTGCGTAAAGATACTGGATTTGATCAGGATCCTCGAGTGAAATTTGTGGGGACTGTCTATGATCAAGAATTGCTCAAATACATTCGCGAGAATGCCTTTGCTTATTTCCATGGTCATGAGGTAGGCGGGACCAATCCGTCCCTTCTTGAGGCGCTCGAGTCTACTAAACTCAACCTCTTGTTAGATGTTGGCTTTAACCGTGAAGTCGGTGAAGAGGGGGCACTCTATTGGAAGAAAGACCAATTGGCAAGCGTTATTGATCAGGCTGAACAATTGGATGCTCAAACTATCGAAGACTTCAATCAAAAATCAAGTAAACGTATCTCTGAAGCCTTTACTTGGGAAAAGATTGTTACAGACTACGAAAAAGTATTTAAAGGATAGAAATGCAGAAAATTTTATATCTCCATGCTGGTGCCGAAATGTATGGCGCTGACAAGGTTTTGTTGGAGCTTATTAAAGGATTGGATCAAGATGCTTTTGAGACACATGTTATCTTACCCAATGATGGTGTCTTAGTCAGTGCATTGGAAGAGGTTGGTGCTAAGGTTAAAGTCATTGATTACCCAATCTTACGTCGTAAATATTTTAATCCTAAGGGAATTCTTGAGTATTTTGGTTCCTATAATCGTTATTCAAAACAAATTGCTCAATATGCTAAAGAAAATGGGATTACCCTTGTTCACAACAACACGACAGCGGTTCTTGAAGGAATTTACCTCAAGCGGAAGTTGAAACTTCCTTTGATTTGGCATGTGCACGAGATTATCGTCAAACCGAAAGCCATTTCAGATTTCATCAACTTTTTGATGGGGCGCTATGCGGATACGATTGTGACAGTTTCAAATGCTGTAGCCAACCACGTGAAGCAGTCTCGTTATGTGAAAGACGATCAGGTTCAAGTAATCTATAATGGGGTCGACAATGCCGTCTATCATGAAATCGATGCTAGCTCTGTCCGTGACCAATTTGGGATCGCACAAGATGCGCTTGTTATCGGTATGGTTGGACGAGTGAATGCATGGAAAGGGCAAGGGGACTTCCTAGAGGCTGTTACTCCGATCTTACAGGCCAATCCAAAAGCAGTAGCCTTTTTAGCAGGTAGTGCATTTGAGGGAGAAGAGTGGCGCGTGGATGAGCTGGAAAAAGCTATTTCAGACTCACCAGTAGCTGGACAAATCAAGCGAATTGACTATTATAGCAAGACGACAGAACTCTATAATATGTTTGATATCTTTGTCTTGCCAAGTACCAATCCAGATCCATTACCAACAGTCGTCCTCGAAGCCATGGCCTGTGGAAAACCTGTAGTAGGTTATCGTCATGGCGGTGTCTGTGAAATGGTCAAGGAAGGTGAAAACGGCCTTCTCGCCACACCAAATCAGCCTGCAGAATTGTCGAAGGCTATTCAAGAATTGGCTGACAATACCGAGAAGAGAGAGCAATTTGGTAAGGCATCTGTCCGACGTCAAAAAGAACTCTTCTCATTACAAAGTTATATTCGGAATTTTTCGGAGTTGTATAGGAAATACTAAAAAATAAAATTGGTTGAAAAATAGAACTATTTCCTGTCTGCTTTAAAGAATTACCATTATTATTAAATGTTGTAAAGTCAGTAAAACAGATTATGAAAATACAGACTAAAATAAAAGTTCAGGTGAAAAATATATGAAACCACTTTTAACTGTCGTTATTCCAGTTTATAATGTCGAAAAGTATTTAAGCCGTTGTCTTGAGAGCATCCTGATTCAAGAGTGGAAAAACTATGAAATCATACTGGTTGATGATGGAAGTACGGATCGTTCTCCTCAAATTTGTGATGATTATGTTAAAATGTATGACTTTATCTCAGTTATTCATAAGGAAAATGGTGGACTTTCAGAAGCTCGAAATACGGGTATTTCTCAGGCTAAAGGAGAATATGTTTATTTTCCTGATTCCGATGATTGGATTGAACCAGATACCTTTATGGCCTTGGCAGAAGCGCTAGAATCTCAAAAATTTGATATTATTTCTTTTAATCGTGAGTTTGTCAAGGGTGAAGAAGATGTGATCATTTCGGATCCAGTAGAGACTCAAGTCTTTGACGGGAAGGATGCTTTTGTGCAAATGCTGAAGCATAGTTATATTACTGGTTTCGCTAATGACAAAGTCTATCGGAAATCCTTATTCACTGATCATAACGTTCAGTTTCCAATTGGTAAATACTATGAGGATCTTGGAACCAATTACAAGCTTTTTCTTTCAGCAAAGAAGGTTTATGCGACAAATCAGAAGTACTATCACTACTTAATCGATAACCCGGATTCCATTACACAGTCTTGGAATGAGAAGAAGTTTAGAGATATGTTTGGGTTCTACAAAGAAGTTTTTTATTCTGATTTTGTTCGTTCTCAATTGAACCAAGAGGAGTTACACATCTCACAGCTTTATTATGTAAATGGTTTAACGCACATACTGGCTAGTTTATATAAAGCTAAACTGCATAAAAATTATGATGAGATTACAAGTGAAGTAAAACAGGAATTAGACAAAAATAAAATGACATGTAGTGAAGCAAAGTCTATTCCAAATAGAATCAAATATTTGTTGTACCGTTTGCATTTATTAAAGCTGGCTTTCGCTATACAAGGGATGAAGTGAGAGAAATTTAGGGGATTATCTTGAAGTATTCAGTCATTGTACTGGTATACAATGTAGAGAATTATCTCCCTCGTTGTATCGATAGTCTACTTGCTCAAAACTATGCGGATTTGGAAATTTTGTTGATTGATAATGGCTCCAATGATCAGAGTGGTCAAATCTGTGAGAATTATGCAGCTCAGTTTTCTAATATTACAGTCTATCATATTCCAAATAAGGGGGTCGGTTCAGCCCGTAACTTTGGCTTATCCAAAGCGAAAGGCGAGTTTATCTGTTTTGTGGATGCGGATGACTATCTTGTGGGAAATCTATTTTCAGATGCGGAAAGTCAATTAGATTCACAATTAGACTTATTGGTGTTTAGTTACTATAATTCGATTGAAAAGAACTTATCAGAAATAAATCGACCGGCTAAAATACTTCCTACTGAAGGGAAAAAAGACAAGGGTGAGTTTATTGCGCTTTTTCAAGAATTATGGTTAACAGACATGATGTATACTGTCTGGAATAAAATTTACCGTAAAGAATTTCTGGAGGAACATCAAATTGTTTTTGAATCCTATGAATTGGGAGAAGATGTTCGTTTCAATTTGAATGTTTATCAGCATGTCAATGCAGTTTTCTTGGTGAAATCTGGTTATTATGTCTATGTTTCAGGAAGAGTAGATTCTGCGATGGGACAGTATAATCCTAATCGGATGAACTATCAACTGGAAGAATTAGAGAAAATTGACCAGCTGATGTCAAGATGGGGCATTCATGATGAACAATTTGTTGATCAAATAAAATCTCGTATTCTAATGAGTAATATTCAAAATATTTCAGCTCAAAAAACACCTCTTCCTCTGAAACGACAATATGTTGAAGAATTGTGTGAAAACAAAGAGATGGTTATTTTGGCAAAAAATACTCCTTTTATCAATCTTATTGTTAGATTCTTACTTAATTATAGAATGTATCGTACAGTGCTTTTTCTTAAAAAAATACAGATTTTAATCAAATGAGTATGTTCAATTGTTTGATATTTGATAATAGAGAGTTGTAAAGTTTTAAATATTTTTAATTTAATGACTGAAAGGGTTGGATGACTATTGTGATAAGCAATCGTATTATTTCAGAAAAAATTTACTTAATTACCTTATTTATATGGGTTGTTGTCGCGTCATTAGTCACAACTACTTATTTTATTAGATTAGAAGGCTTTCTATCATTGTATAGAATCCTCCTCTATTTCACAATTGCTATGATTTTGATAAAAGAGTTGATGAACTTTCCGAAAACGCTATATTACTTTAGATTTCATTGGCAACAATTACTAATAGTAACGGGACTTTTTATTGCAATGTTTATAGTTGCAAAAAATCGTGATGGATTGTTAGATATAAGTGTGTTGCTTCTTGTTTTTTCCGCTAGGGATATTGATTTTAGGAAATTATTAGGAACTTTTTCTGTGGCGACATTCCTGGTGCTTTGTTTGACAATTTATGCCAGTCAACAAGGTATTATTGCAAATATGTTTATGAAAGCAGATAGTGGCTACCGTTTTAGTCTAGGATTTAACTATGTATCATTTGCATCACAGAGACTCTTCTTTGCCTTGTGTACTTATCTGATGTTTCGGGGGAAAAGAATTTCGTACCTTGAATTGTTGGCCTTACTCTTGGCTACGATTTTTATGTACCAACAAACTTCGACATCTAGTCCATTTTACTTAAGTATTTTGATACTAACCTATGCCTTGTTGAGTATTAAAATCTTTAAAAAAGAGTTTATCATTGGAAATTTCTTGTCAAAGGCACTTGCGCAGTACGGTTTTATTGTAGCTTTAGCGGTTATCTTGTATTTTTGTTTTTATTCATCTGACAATTTATTTCACTTAGTTGATCAATTTACGCATAATCGCTTGCGTCTCAGTGTGGATGGTTTCCGAAATTTTGGTGTATCTTGGTTAGGGCAACCAATTTCCTTTACAACTCTTGATATGTTTGGAAATTTCACTAGTAATTACAATTATATTGATAGCTCTTTTGTTCAATTATTGGTTATTGATGGCTTGATTGTCAGTGCCTTCATGTTGTTTGCTCTTACTAAAGTTATGAAATATTTCATAACCATTCAAAAAGATATCGTACTGGCTTGCCTAGGAATTATGATTATCCATGGAATGTTCGATCCTCAGATGTTGGTTCTTCGCTACTCTCCATTAATTTTGTTCATCAGTCGATTGTTTATTATGAATCCAGATAACAAAATTGAATAAAAAGAGTTAAGTCCAGTTAAAAAGAAAGATTAAGACGAGTTACATCCTTATGAAAGTTCTTAAAAATTACGCCTATAATCTCTCCTACCAGCTGCTGGTGATTATTCTACCGATTATCACCACCCCGTATGTCACTCGGGTATTTAGCTCTGAAGATTTAGGAACTTATGGCTATTTTAATTCCATTGTCACCTATTTTATTCTCCTAGCTACTCTAGGGGTCGCCAACTATGGGACCAAGGTCATTTCAGGACATCGCAAGGAAATTGAAAAAAACTTTTGGGGAATCTACTCTCTGCAATTAGCTGCAACTCTCCTTTCTATATCCTTGTATGCTCTTCTTTGTCTGACCCTTCCCTTTATGCAAAATCCGGTAGCCTACATTTTAGGCTTGAGTTTAGTTTCAAAAGGTTTAGACATTTCCTGGCTCTTTCAAGGATTGGAGGATTTTCGAAAGATTACTGTTCGAAATATCACGGTCAAGCTCGTTGGAGTTATTTCCATCTTCCTCTTTGTTAAATCTGCAAATGACCTATATCTCTATGTCTTTTTGCTAACCATATTTGAACTATTGGGGCAACTAAGTATGTGGTTACCTGCTCGGGAGTTTATCGGTAGACCACATTTTGACATAGAATATGCTAGGCATCATTTGAAACCCGTCATATTATTGTTTCTTCCTCAAGTAGCGATTTCCTTGTATGTTACACTAGATCGTACCATGCTTGGAGCCTTAGCTTCTACAAAAGATGTAGGGATTTATGACCAGGCTCTAAAGTTGGTAAATATCCTTCTGACCTTGGTAACTTCCTTGGGAAGCGTTATGTTGCCACGTGTCGCTCATTTGTTAGCGACAGGTGATCATAAGGCAGTCAACAAGATGCATGAAATGTCCTTCCTCGTATATAATTTAGTGATTTTTCCAATGATGGCAGGAATTTTGATTGTCAATGATGATTTTGTTCAGTTTTTCCTTGGTCAAGATTTTCAGGATGCACGTTATGCAATCGCCATTATGATCTTCCGTATGTTCTTTATCGGTTGGACCAATATCATGGGAATTCAGATACTGATCCCTCATAATCAAAATAAAGAATTCATGATTTCAACAACAGCTCCCGCAATTATCAGTGTAGGTTTGAACTTACTATTCCTTCCTAAACTTGGCTATATCGGAGCAGCTATTGTTTCTGTTTTGACAGAAGCGCTAGTATGGGCGATACAATTATACTTTACCCGTAGATACCTAAAAGAAGTTCCGATTATGGGATCTATGATAAAAATTGTATTAGCATCCGCTATCATGTATGGCATTCTGCTAGGTTCAAAAACAGTGATACATTTTTCACCAACCCTAAATGTTCTAGCATTTGCAGTGCTTGGTGGAATCATTTATCTTTTTGCAATTCTATCTCTGAAAGTGGTAGATGTAAAAGAATTAAAACAAATTATTGGGAAAAAATAGAATGCATAAAACTCGGAACATTAATTTAGATTTAATAAAAGTGCTTGCATGTGTTGGAGTTGTTTTACTTCATACAACAATGATTGGATTTAAAGAAACAGGTTCTTGGAATCTTTTGGCGTATTTATATTACTTAGGTACGTACTCTATACCTCTGTTTTTTATGGTCAATGGTTATTTATTGTTAGGAAAGAAGGAGATAACTTATCCCTATATACTCCAGAAAGTAAAATGGATTCTAATAACAGTGTCATCATGGAACATTATCGTTTGGCTCTTAAAAAGAGACTTTGCGGTTAATCCAATTAAAAAAATTGTAGGCTCTCTGTTACAAAAAGGGTATTTCTTTCAGTTTTGGTTTTTCGGTGCCTTGATACTGATTTATTTATGTTTGCCTATTTTGAAAAAAATTCTGAATTCAAAAAGAAGCTATCTATATATTCTATCTTCATTGGTTACTATTGGTTTTGTCTTTGAGTTGGCAAATATGGTACTTCAAATGCCATTGCAGTCATATGTTATACAAACCTTTAGGTTATGGACCTGGTTTTTCTATTATATTTTAGGTGGATTTCTAGCACAATTTAGCTTGGATACTCTTAAAAAGTGTTTTAGGAGTTGGATGAAAGAAATGACCGTAGTTTTACTATTTGCTTCACCATTAATCTTATTTATGCTAGCGAAGTATATTCACCATAATCTTTTTGCTGAATATTTTTATGATAGTATTTTTGTGAAAGTTGTAAGTTTAGGGACTTTTTTGACGGTACTTACGTTTGATTTAAATACAGATAAAAACAGATGGATAATCTATCTTTCTAATCAAACTATGGGAGTTTTTGTTATACATACATATGTTATGAAAGTGTGGGAGAAATTAGTTGGATTTAGTTTTGCAGGAGCGCATTTGCTTTTTCTCATCTTCACATTAAGTGTAAGTTTTATTGTGGTTGGAATATTAATGAAAATCCCTTATTTCAATCGAATAGTTAAATTATAAATTATTAATAGGAGACAACTATGTACGATTATCTGATCGTTGGTGCTGGTTTATCGGGGGCAATTTTTGCCCATGAGGCAACCAAGCGTGGCAAAAAAGTAAAAGTGATTGACAAACGTGATCACATCGGTGGAAATATCTACTGTGAAAATGTTGAAGACATCAATGTCCACAAGTATGGTGCCCACATTTTCCATACTTCTAACAAAAAAGTGTGGGACTATGTGAACCAGTTCGCTGAATTCAATAACTATATCAACTCACCAGTGGCTAACTACAAGGGTAGCCTCTACAATCTTCCTTTCAACATGAATACCTTCTACGCTATGTGGGGAACTAAGACACCACAAGAAGTCAAGGATAAGATTGCAGAACAAACGGCGGATATGAAAGATGTTGAGCCCAAGAACCTTGAAGAACAGGCCATCAAGTTGATTGGTCCAGATATCTATGAAAAGTTGATCAAGGGCTATACAGAAAAGCAATGGGGACGTTCTGCAACAGACCTTCCACCATTTATCATCAAGCGCCTCCCTGTGCGTTTGACCTTTGATAACAACTACTTTAATGACCGTTACCAAGGGATTCCAATCGGTGGCTACAACGTCATCATTGAAAATATGTTGGGCGATGTAGAAGTTGAGCTTGGGGTTGATTTCTTTGCTAATCGTGAAGAATTGGAAGCATCAGCAGAAAAAGTAGTTTTCACAGGGATGATTGACCAATACTTTGACTACAAGCACGGGGAATTGGAATATCGTAGTCTTCGTTTTGAACACGAAGTCTTGGATGAGGAAAATCATCAAGGAAATGCCGTGGTCAACTATACCGAGCGCGACATTCCGTACACTCGTATCATCGAGCACAAGCACTTCGAGTATGGCGCCCAACCGAAGACGGTCATCACTCGTGAATACCCGGCTGACTGGAAACGTGGAGATGAACCCTACTACCCAATCAACGATGAAAAGAACAACGCTATGTTTGCTAAATATCAAGAAGAAGCAGCCAAAAATGACAAGGTCATCTTCTGTGGACGCCTAGCAGACTATAAATACTACGATATGCACGTGGTCATTGAGCGTGCTCTAGAAGTCGTTGAGAAAGAATTAACTAAATGACACAAGAAAAAATTGATGTCGTGGTTCTTTGGGTCGACGGAAGTGACCCGGAGTTTATCCGCGAGAAACAAGCCGTGACTGGTAAAGTTGCAGATTTGGACCAAGAAATCGACGGAGAGCAGCGTTATCGTGATTACGGGATTTTTAATTACTGGTTTCGAATGATTGAAAATCATGCCCCTTGGGTAAATCATGTTTACTTAGTCACCAATGGACAAAAACCTGAATGGTTGAACTTGGAGCATCCAAAGCTTAAGTTGGTCACTCATAAGGAATTTATCCCTAAAGAGTATCTACCTACTTATAATTCAGCGGCTATTGAGCTTAACCTCCATCGGATTGAAGGTTTGTCGGAAAACTATCTCTATTTCAATGATGATATGTATTTGATCAGAGATAGTCAGCCTTCGGATTTTTATAAGAATGGGCAACCTAAGCTTTTAGCTGTATATGATGCTTTGGTTCCTTGGTCACCATTTACAAATACTTATCATAATAATGTTGAATTGATTTATCGCCATTTTCCTAATAAAAAAGCCTTAAAATCTTCACCTTGGAAATTCTTTAATTTCCGTTACGGGTCTTTGGTTTTGAAAAACTTGCTACTCTTGCCATGGGGGCCAACGGGATACGTGAACCAGCATTTACCTGTTCCAATGAAAAAGAGTACCTTGGCACATTTATGGGAAATTGAAGAAGAAACGTTAGATAAAACGTCACGAAATAAAATTAGAGACTACGGAGTAGATGTTAATCAATACATCTGCCAGCATTGGCAAATTGAAAGTAATCAGTTTTATCCAATGTCAAAGAATTTTGGGGAGTCGATAGATCTAAATCAAGTGGATCGATTGGAGAGTATCTTTAAAGAAAAACATAAAAAACTGCTTTGTGTGAATGATGATGTTGACTTTAAAGAGGAGAATATCCTTCGTTTTAAGGAAATCTTGAAAGAACGCTATCCTGAAAAATCAGCTTTTGAAAAATGAGAAATAAGAGATGAAATACTATTTAAAAGAAGAATTTTTACACGATAACAATGTTAAAAATGCCGGTAATAAGGCACGTAATGATGTTGAAAAAATTGTAAAGAGTGAAGGTTATCAAGCCTTGGTTCTTTCAGTTGATAATTGGTACGAGATGAGTACGCTTAAAGCACAGCTTCATAAATCTAAGGCTTTTGGTCAGGCTTTGAATCAATTAAAGCAAGGTGATGAGTTATTGATCCAGTTTCCCATGCTTCACCATAGCTTTTTCTCAACGCATCATGTAAAGAAAGTTCAGAAAAAGGGTGTAAAAGTTCATTTTATTATCCATGATTTAGAAGCTCTTCGTTATGTCAAAGTTGATAATATCCCTTTGAAGCATAAGATTCGAATTCAAATTCAAGAATCAGGTCTTCTTGCTGCAGCTGATGGTATCATTGCCCACAATCCAATCATGAAATCTATTTTAGTGGATAAAGGGATTTCGGAAAGTAAGATCGTTAGCCTAGGCATTTTTGACTATTTGATTCCAAACTTCCAAGAGAAGATGGGCCTTACTAAGAATCAGCCAATTATTGTGGCTGGGAATTTGGCTCAGGAGAAAGCCGGTTATCTTTACTCTCTTCCTGAAGAACCTGCTTATAACCTTTATGGTGTCGGCTTCGACGAGAGTAGAGCTCTTGCGAATGAGACTTACTTTGGGTCCTTCCTACCTGATGAGCTTCCTGCAGCACTTGAAGGTGGCTTTGGTCTTGTCTGGGACGGGGATAGCGCAGAGACCTGCAGTGGCGTCTTTGGTGAGTACCTTCGCTATAACAACTCTCATAAGGCGTCACTATACTTAGCCTCAGGTTTCCCGTTAGTTGTATGGGAAGAATCAGCACTATCAAAGTTTGTAATGGAGAATCATTGTGGAATTACTGTAGCATCTTTATCAGAACTGATAGAAAAACTCAAAAAAATATCTGAAGAAGAATACCAAAACTTAGTGCAGTCTGCTCAAATAATAGGTAAAAATATCCGATCAGGATTTTATTTAAAATCAGCACTAGAAAGATTTGATTGAGTTAATTAATGTCATCCAACTTATTTTAAAAGTAAAACTCGTTGTTCTTATAAGGTAAATCACGGAATTTTCTTTTGTGATGATATGATAAAGAACATATAGAAAGGTTTCCAATTATGAAAGGTATTATTCTCGCGGGTGGCTCGGGGACACGTTTATATCCTTTGACTCGAGCTGCATCAAAACAACTGATGCCGGTTTATGATAAACCAATGATTTATTTCCCCCTTTCAACATTGATGTTGGCTGGGATTAGGGATATTTTGATTATCTCAACTCCTCAAGATTTGCCTCGTTTTAAAGAGCTCCTTCAAGACGGATCTGAGTTTGGGATTAAACTTTCTTATGCTGAGCAACCAAGTCCAGATGGTTTGGCACAAGCCTTTATCATTGGGGAAGAGTTTATTGGGACTGATAATGTTGCCTTGATTTTAGGAGACAATATCTATCACGGTCCAGGGCTTTCTAAGATGCTACAAAAGGCAGCAAGTAAGGAGTCAGGGGCAACTGTTTTTGGTTATCATGTGAAGGATCCTGAACGCTTTGGAGTTGTTGAGTTTGATCAGGAAATGAACGTTCTTTCTATTGAAGAAAAGCCAGAACACCCTCGTTCAAACTATGCAGTTACAGGCCTCTATTTCTACGATAATGATGTAGTAGAGATTGCCAAAAGTATAAAACCAAGCCCTCGTGGGGAATTGGAAATAACAGATGTAAACAAGGCTTACCTAGATCGTGGAGATTTATCCGTTGAGGTTATGGGACGTGGCTTTGCTTGGTTGGATACTGGGACTCATGAAAGTTTATTAGAAGCTTCACAGTACATTGAGACAGTTCAACGAATGCAAAATGTTCAGGTTGCAAATTTGGAAGAAATTGCTTACCGCATGGGTTATATCAGTCGCGAAGATGTGTTGGCCTTAGCTCAACCACTTAAGAAAAATGAATACGGACAGTATCTGCTCCGTTTGATTGGAGAAGCATAGATGACAGACAAGTTTTTCGGTAAGACTCTTGCAGCACGCAAGGTTGAAGCTATTCCAGGCATGTTGGAGTTTGATATCCCAGTTCATGGAGATAATCGTGGCTGGTTTAAAGAAAATTTCCAGAAGGGAAAAATGATTCCACTTGGATTTCCAGAATCATTCTTTGCAGAAGGAAAATTGCAAAACAATGTATCCTTCTCTCGAAAACATGTCCTCCGTGGCCTCCACGCAGAGCCTTGGGATAAGTATATTTCTGTAGCAGATGGTGGTAAAGTTTTGGGTTCTTGGGTTGATCTACGCGAGGGAGAAAGCTTTGGCAATACTTATCAGACAGTTATAGATGCTAGCAAGGGAATTTTTGTTCCTCGAGGCGTGGCTAATGGCTTCCAAGTTTTATCAGATACAGTTTCGTATAGTTATTTGGTCAATGACTACTGGGCTCTAGAACTCAAACCTAAGTATGTCTTTGTAAACTATGCTGATCCAAGCCTTGGTATCGAATGGGAAAATCTTGCAGAAGCAGAGGTTTCAGAAGCAGATAAAAATCATCCACTACTAAAAGATGTAAAACCTTTGAAAAAAGAAGATTTGTAAAAAGGAAAGAATATGACTGAGTACAAAAATATCATCGTGACAGGTGGAGCTGGTTTTATCGGTTCCAACTTTGTCCATTACGTTTACAAGAATTTTCCAGATGTTCATGTGACTGTTCTGGACAAGTTGACATATGCTGGGAACCGCGCGAATATTGAGGAAATTTTAGGTGATCGTGTTGAGTTAGTTGTTGGCGACATTGCTGATGCAGAGTTGGTAGACAAGTTGGCAGCTCAAGCAGATGCTATCGTTCACTATGCAGCGGAAAGTCATAATGACAATTCACTGAATGATCCATCGCCATTTATACATACTAACTTCATCGGAACCTATACTCTTTTGGAAGCGGCTCGCAAGTACGATATTCGTTTCCACCATGTATCTACAGACGAAGTTTATGGTGATCTCCCTCTACGCGAGGATTTGCCAGGACATGGTGAAGGTCCAGGTGAGAAATTTACTGCTGATACCAAATACAATCCTAGCTCTCCTTACTCATCAACCAAGGCTGCTTCAGACTTGATTGTAAAAGCTTGGGTACGATCATTTGGTGTCAAGGCAACGATTTCCAACTGTTCAAATAACTACGGTCCTTATCAACACATTGAAAAATTCATTCCACGTCAGATTACTAACATCCTAAGTGGAATCAAGCCAAAACTTTACGGTGAAGGTAAGAACGTTCGTGACTGGATTCATACTAATGACCATTCTTCAGGTGTTTGGACAATCTTGACAAAAGGGGAAATTGGTGAGACCTACTTGATTGGAGCTGATGGCGAGAAGAACAACAAGGAAGTCTTGGAACTAATTCTTAAGGAAATGGGGCAACCTGCGGATGCTTATGATCATGTGACTGACCGTGCAGGACACGACCTTCGCTATGCAATTGATGCAAGTAAGTTACGTAAAGAGTTGGGTTGGAAACCAGAATTTACAAACTTCGAACAAGGTCTCAAAGAAACCATTCAATGGTACAAAGATAACCAAGAGTGGTGGCAAGGAGAAAAAGAAGCTGTTGAAGCAAACTACGCTAAGACACAAGAGGTTCTTGAAAAATAAAAGACAGAAACTTTCTGCTTTTTATTGCTATACAGTAGGCTTGTTAATCAGTTGAAAGGAAGAAAAATGATTTTAATTACTGGAGCAAATGGCCAATTAGGAACTGAACTTCGTCATTTATTGGATGAGCGTAATGAGGAGTATGTCGCGGTTGATGTGGCTGAAATGGATATCACCAATGCAGAGAAGGTTGAGAAAGTTTTTGCTCAAGTGAAACCGACTTTAGTTTACCACTGCGCAGCTTACACAGCTGTTGATGCGGCAGAGGATGAGGGGAAAGAATTGGACTTTGCCATCAATGTTACAGGAACTGAAAATGTTGCAAAAGCGTCCGAAAAGCATGGTGCAACTCTAGTCTACATCTCTACCGATTATGTGTTTGACGGTAAGAAACCAGTTGGACAAGAGTGGGAAGTTGATGACCAACCAAATCCACAGACAGAATATGGTCGGACTAAGCGTATGGGAGAGGAACTTGTAGAAAAATACGTTTCTAACTTCTATATTATCCGTACCGCCTGGGTTTTTGGAAATTACGGCAAAAACTTCGTGTTTACCATGCAAAATCTTGCAAAAACACATAAGACCTTGACAGTTGTAAATGATCAACATGGTCGTCCAACCTGGACGCGTACCTTGGCTGAATTTATGACTTACTTAGCTGAAAACCGAAAGGAATTTGGTTATTATCATTTGTCAAACGATGCGACAGAAGACACAACATGGTATGATTTTGCAGTTGAGATTTTGAAAGATACAGATGTGGAAATCAAGCCAGTAGATTCAAGTCAATTTCCAGCAAAAGCTAAACGCCCGCTAAACTCAACAATGAGCCTTAATAAAGCTAAAGCTACTGGATTTGTCATTCCATCGTGGCAAGATGCCTTGAAAGAATTTTATAAACAAGAAATAAAATAAGAAGCTAGAAACTAGCTTCTTTTTTCTTTTTTTAAAAAGACAAAAATGAAAAAGAATATCATGCAAAAAGAGGGCGTATAACCAAGTGTATGTCGATATCATCCTTGATGTAAAAATGAATGGAAAAATAACTGCAAACAGATAAACAATTTTTGGAAATATAATGAATTTCATAATCATTTTTCAGTTAGATTGACTGTTTTACACTGTTTTTTAAAGAAAAAGAAAAAAGATGGACTTGTAATGGAATATTAAAATAAATTTAATGAAAAACCTTCAATAAAATCACAAAAAATTAGTCACGAATCGGATTTTTGTGATATAATATTCTGTGAATAGCTATGCCTTCTTGTAGCTGTTAAAAAATCAAAGTGTGAAACTTGGAAGATAGAGAGGACGCAATGTAATGACTAGAAATGGTTTCTTTACAGGCTTAGATATCGGAACAAGCTCAATTAAAGTGTTAGTTGCTGAGCTTGTAGATGGTGAAGTAAATGTAATCGGTGTTAGTAACGCCAAAAGTAAAGGTGTCAAGGATGGGATTATCGTTGACATCGAAGCCGCAGCGACGGCTATCAAATCTGCTATTTCTCAAGCAGAAGAAAAAGCAGGAATTTCAATCAAATCAGTAAACGTTGGACTTCCAGCAAACTTGTTGCAAGTTGAACCAACTCAAGGGATGATTCCTGTCACATCAGACACGAAAGAAATTACAGATCAGGATGTCGAGAATGTTGTTAAATCAGCTTTGACAAAGAGCATGACACCTGATCGCGAAGTAATTACTTTTGTGCCAGAAGAGTTTGTAGTGGACGGTTTCCAAGGCATTCGCGACCCTCGTGGTATGATGGGTGTTCGTTTGGAAATGCGCGGTCTTCTCTATACAGGTCCAAGAACCATTCTTCACAACCTTCGTAAAACTGTAGAACGTGTTGGAGTTCAAGTTGACAACGTGATTATTTCACCACTTGCAATTGTAAACTCTGTTCTTAACGAAGGCGAACGTGAATTTGGAGCGACTGTTATCGATATGGGTGGCGGCCAAACAAGTGTAGCAACTATCCGTAATCAAGAGCTTCAATACACAAACGTTTACCAAGAAGGTGGCGATTACGTCACAAAAGACATTTCAAAAGTTCTTAAAACTTCTAAGAAAATTGCAGAAAGCTTGAAACTTAACTACGGTGAAGCTTACCCACAACTTGCAAGCAAAGAAACTTTCCAAGTTGAAGTTATTGGAGAAGTAGAACCTGTAGAAGTTACAGAAGAATACTTAGCTCAAATTATTTCAGCTAGATTGAAACATATCTTTGAACAAATCAAACAAGATTTGGAAAGAAGACATTTGTTGGATTTGCCAGGTGGTGTTGTTCTGATTGGTGGGAATGCTATTCTACCAGGTATCGTTGAGCTTGCCCAAGAAGTACTTGGAGTTCGTGTGAAACTTTACGTTCCAAACCAAGTAGGTATCCGCAATCCTGCATTTGCGCATGTGATTAGTTTATCTGAATTTGCTGGAAGTCTTACAGAAGTTAATGTTTTGGCTCAAAGAGCTATTAGAGGAGATCAAGTTTTGCGTCAACAACCAATTGACTTCAGAACTTCAAGTCAGGAAAAACCTGCGACTTCTCAACGTTCAGTATTTGGTACAGCTTCAACTGAAACAGCAGAACCAACTTATACTGCTGATTCAACAACTCCAAATCAATCAGAAGAAAAACCAAAATTGACTGAACGATTCCGTAGCTTAATCGGAAGCATGTTTGATGAATAGGATAGAGGAATAAAATATGACATTTTCATTTGATACAGCAGCAGCACAAGGTGCAGTAATTAAAGTAATTGGTGTCGGTGGCGGTGGTGGAAACGCCATCAACCGCATGGTTGACGAAGGTGTTTCAGGCGTTGAGTTCATCGCAGCCAACACAGATGTACAAGCTTTGAGCAGTACAAAAGCTGAAACAGTTATCCAACTTGGTCCTAAATTAACTCGTGGACTGGGTGCTGGAGGACAACCTGAAGTTGGTCGTAAGGCTGCTGAAGAGAGCGAAGAAGTTCTAACTGAAGCTATCAGCGGTGCAGACATGGTCTTCATCACTGCTGGTATGGGTGGTGGTTCTGGTACAGGTGCTGCACCAGTTATCGCTCGTATCGCTAAAGGTTTAGGTGCTTTGACTGTTGCTGTTGTGACACGTCCATTCGGTTTCGAAGGAAGCAAACGTGGTCAATTCGCAGTTGAAGGGATCAACGAACTTCGCGAGCATGTTGATACGCTCTTGATTATTTCAAACAACAACTTATTAGAAATTGTTGACAAGAAAACTCCACTTCTTGAAGCTTTGTCTGAAGCAGATAACGTTCTTCGCCAAGGTGTTCAAGGGATTACAGATTTGATTACAAATCCTGGTTTGATCAACTTGGACTTTGCAGACGTGAAGACAGTAATGGCAAACAAAGGGAACGCCCTTATGGGTATTGGTATTGGTAGCGGAGAAGAGCGCGTTATTGAAGCAGCTCGTAAAGCTATCTACTCACCACTTCTTGAAACAACTATTGATGGAGCAGAAGATGTTATCGTTAACGTAACTGGTGGCCTGGATATGACTTTGATTGAAGCAGAAGAAGCTTCTGAAATCGTCAATCAAGCTGCTGGACATGGTGTAAACATCTGGCTCGGTACTTCTATTGATGAATCAATGAAAGATGAAATCCGTGTAACTGTTGTTGCTACTGGAGTTCGTCAAGATGCAGTCGAAAAAGTTGTAGCGCCACAACCAAGACAAGCGTCATTCCGTGAACCAGTAAAATCTGGACATACTCACACTTATGACCGTCATTTTGATTTGGCAGAAACAGCTGAACTTCCAACTCCTTCACAACGTCATACTGAAGCACCTAAAGCATCAGCTTTTGGTGACTGGGACTTGAGACGTGATTCAATTGTTCGTCAAGGTGAATCAGTCGTATCACCAGTTGAGCGTTTCGAAGCTCCAGCTTCTGACGAAGATGAGTTAGAAACACCACCATTCTTCAAAAACCGCTAATAGAAATGGATTTAAAAGAAAATACAAAGCAGGTATTTCAACAGGTTACAAAAGTAGTTCAAGAAACCGGCCGTGAAGACGGTTCGGTTTCTGTAATTGCCGTAACAAAATATGTTGATATTGCAACCGCAGCAAATTTGATCCACCAAGGAGTCAAACACATCGGTGAAAACCGTGTCGACAAATTTCTTGAAAAGTATCATGCTTTAAGTGATAAAGATGTTACTTGGCACTTGATTGGTAGCTTACAAAGAAGAAAAGTCAAGGATATTATTCCTTTTGTTGATTATTTTCATGCTTTAGATTCTTTGAAATTAGCCCAAGAGATTCAAAAACGTGCCAATCGAACCGTTAAATGTTTTTTGCAGGTCAATATTTCTGGCGAGGAAAGCAAGCATGGTTTTTCAAAAGAAGAACTGTTGACAGTCTTACAAGATTTGTCTAGCTTGGATAACATAGAGTATGTTGGTCTCATGACCATGGCTCCGTTTGAGGCTCAAACAGAAGAGTTGCAAAAAATTTTTAAAGAAACGCAAGAGTTGCAACAATACATTCGTGAACAACAACTCCCCAATATGCCAATGACAGAACTAAGTATGGGAATGAGTCGTGACTATAAAGAAGCGATTCAATCTGGCTCGACTTTTGTTCGAATTGGTTCAGCATTTTTTAAATAGGAAATAATCATGTCATTAAAAGATAAATTTGATAAATTTATAGATTACTTTACAGAAGATGGAGATGAAGTTGCTTCAGAAGTTGTAGCTGCACAACCTGAACGTTCACTAGCTTCGGTTCCTCAAAAAAGAGAATTACCACAGCAAGCAGCTGCTCAAGAATCTTCTCCAGTTGAAACAAAAGAGAATAACATTACTAAACTTCATGCCCGTCAGCAACAACTAGCTATGGAAAGCCATCGTAGTACTGAAAAAGTAACAATCGATGTTCGTTACCCACGCCGTTACGAAGATGCGACAGATATTGTTGATTTGTTAGCTGGAAATGAAAGTATCTTGATTGACTTCCAATATATGACAGAAGTTCAAGCTCGTCGTTGTTTAGATTACTTGGATGGAGCACGTCATGTCCTTGCTGGGGAGTTAAGAAAAGTTGCGAACACAATGTATCTTTTGACACCAGTAGGTGTTGTAGTAAACATTGAGGATATTCGTTTACCTGAAGGAGCTCAAAGTGAAGAGTACGACTTTGATATGAAGAGAAATAGAGTACGTTAATGTTTCTAATAATTCGTTTTATCCAAAATGTTACAGACATCTATTCGCTGATACTTGTAGCTTTTGCTCTGTTATCATGGTTTCCTAATGCCTATAACACCCAGTTGGGAAAGCTTTTGGAGACTTTGTGTAAACCAATTCTTGAACCTCTGAAACGTCTACCACTTCAAATTGCAGGTTTGGATTTCTCTGTTTGGATAGCTCTAATTCTCTTGCGAATGATTAGTCGCTATCTCATCAATTTACTGGTCGTATTATGAGTAAGGATCTTTACCAACATTTCGCAACTGAGGATATTCCATTCATCGATAAGGGATTGGAATGGTTGAGGCAAGTCGAGGAGCACTATGCACCGATTTTATCTCCTTTTATAAATCCTCACCAAGTATTTATCTTGGAAACGTTGGGAAATAATAGAGGAGTAAACGTCTTCTCTAGTACGAGTCATATCTCTTCAGAGTACGCTAGGGTGATTCTAGCGCCAGATTACTTCACGCCAAGTTTGGAAGATTTTGAAATGACCTTGCTTGAGATCCTGTATCCCAGCAAGTTTCAGCAACTGACCCATTCAAAGATTCTGGGAACAGTTCTCAATCGACTGGGTATTGATCGTAAGTTGTTCGGAGACATTCTGGTGACAGAAGATAAAGCTCAAATTATTGTCGATCGAAGATTTACCACTCTTTTCCAGGATGGAATTCAAAAGATCTCCAAGTTGCCTGTAAGTTTAGTAGAACGCCCTTTTTCAGATAGGATAGAATCTAAAGATGACTATCAAGAAAAAGAAGTCTTGGTTTCAAGCCTGCGACTGGATGCCTTCTTATCTAGTATATTGAAATTATCACGTTCGCAAGCTGCAGCCCTGGTTGAAAAGAAGTTGGTTCAGGTCAATTATCATATAGTTGAAAAATCTGACTATCAGGTAAAAATTGGTGATTTAATCAGCGTCAGACGCTTTGGCCGAATGATCTTACTTAAAGAAAACGGTCAGACCAAGAAAGATAAGATTAAATTAACAGTCCAATTGTTATCAAGTAGATGAGGGGGAAAGATGTCAATGAAACCTTCAGAAATTAGAGAAATAAAATTCTCTATGCAATTCAGAGGCTATGATACTGACGAAGTCGATGTTTTTTTAGAAGATCTTTTTAATGATTATGAGGAATTATTTCGTTTTAAGCAAGAAAATGAAAACTATATTAAAGATTTAGAAGAACATCTCTTGAAGTTTACGGATGATATCCCTAACAGAAGAATAACAAGTGAAAAAGAAGCTCCCCTTGGGTACACATCTACCCCTAAAAGAGAAGAAATAAATGAACAAGAACCAGTCAATGATTCTATTTTTTATTAAGTAAGTGAGGAAAAATATGCCAATTACATCGTTAGAAATTAAGGATAAAACCTTTGGTGTTCAGTTTAGAGGTTTTAACCGTGAAGAAGTTGATGAATTTTTAGATATTGTTGTTCGTGACTATGAAGCACTTGTACGAAGCAATCATGAAAAAGAACAACACATTAAAAACTTAGAAGAACGTTTGTCGTATTTTGATGAGATTAAGGATTCATTGAGTCAGTCAGTTTTGATTGCCCAAGACACAGCTGAACGTGTAAAACAAGCTGCGAATGACCGTTCTAATAACATCATTAAGCAGGCTGAGCAAGATGCTCAACGTTTACTTGATGAAGCTAAGTATAAAGCCAATGAAATTTTGCGACAAGCTACAGATAATGCTAAAAAAGTTGCTGTAGAAACTGAAGAGTTGAAGAACAAGAGCCGCGTCTTCCACCAACGTTTAAAATCAACAATCGAAAGTCAGTTGGCTATTGTTGATTCATCAGATTGGGAAGAAATTTTGCGTCCGACTGCAACATATTTGCAAACTAGCGACGAAGCTTTCAAGGAAGTCGTCCAAGAGGTTCTAGGTGAAGAGGTATCTTCATACCAGGAAGAAGAGCCAATTGACATGACTCGTCAATTCTCTCCTGAAGAGGTGGCAGAACTTCAAGCGCGGATTGAAGCAGCTAACAAGGAATTGTTAGAATCAGAGCAGGTAGCTGAAGAGTCAAGTAAGACTGAAGTTGAAGTTCAATCAGTGACTGAAACTCCTGCTGAACCTGTGCAAGAGGAAGTGTCTCAAGACGATCCGAACAATCAACAAGAGTCAGTTCTAATTTTATAAGAATCTTATTAGAGAACAAGAGTTTATCAAACACATTTCTAGCGAGTAGGAGATGGTGAAAGTCCTGCAATCCCTGTTGGTAAATGTATCCTCTCTTAGTATCAAGTCTGAAATGAGTAAGATTTGACGTTGCCCACGTTACGGGAAAAGAGGGAAAGAGACCAGTTCTTTTTCCAAACAAAGGTGGTACCACGATTTTCGTCCTTTTTGCGAGTCGTGGTTTTTATATTGTCAATTTATATTAAGGAGTAATCATGAAACTAAAAGAAACACTAAACCTTGGGAAAACAGAATTTCCAATGCGTGCCGGACTTCCAACCAAAGAGCCAGTATGGCAAAAAGAGTGGGAAGATGCAAAACTTTACCAACGTCGTCAAGAATTAAATGAAGGAAAACCTCACTTCACTCTTCATGATGGCCCTCCATATGCTAACGGTAATATCCACGTAGGACATGCTATGAACAAAATTTCTAAGGATATCATTGTTCGTTCAAAATCGATGTCAGGATTCTACGCACCATACATTCCAGGTTGGGATACTCATGGTCTGCCAATCGAGCAAGTCTTGGCCAAACAAGGTGTCAAACGTAAAGAGATGGACTTGGTTGAATACTTGAAACTTTGCCGTGAATACGCCCTCTCTCAAGTAGATAAACAACGTGAAGACTTTAAACGTTTGGGAGTTTCGGGTGATTGGGAGAATCCATATGTAACACTGACTCCTGACTATGAAGCGGCTCAAATCCGTGTCTTTGGTGAAATGGCTAACAAAGGCTATATCTACCGTGGAGCTAAGCCTGTTTACTGGTCTTGGTCATCTGAGTCAGCTCTTGCTGAAGCGGAAATTGAATACCATGACTTGGTTTCAACATCCCTTTACTATGCCAACAAGGTTAAAGATGGCAAGGGTGTCCTAGATACAGATACTTACATCGTCGTCTGGACAACAACTCCATTCACCATCACGGCTTCTCGTGGTTTGACTGTTGGTGCGGATATTGATTACGTCTTGGTGCAACCAGCTGGCGAATCTCGTAAGTTTGTGGTTGCTTCAGAATTATTGAACAGCTTGTCTGAGAAATTTGGTTGGGCAGATATTCAAGTTTTGGCAACTTACCGTGGACAAGAACTCAACCACATCGTGACAGAGCACCCATGGGATACAGCAGTAGATGAACTCGTTATCCTTGGTGACCACGTTACAACTGATTCTGGTACTGGTATCGTCCATACAGCTCCTGGTTTTGGTGAGGATGACTACAATGTCGGTGTTGCCAATGGGCTTGAAGTTGCTGTGACTGTTAACGAACGCGGGATCATGATGGCAAATGCAGGTGCTGAGTTCGAAGGTCAATTTTACGACAAGGTGGTACCAACTGTTATCGAGAAACTGGGTGATTTGCTCCTTGCCCAAGAAGAAATCTCTCACTCCTATCCATTTGACTGGCGTACCAAGAAACCAATCATCTGGCGTGCAGTTCCACAATGGTTCGCTTCTGTATCAAAATTCCGTCAAGAAATCTTGGATGAAATTGAAAAAGTGAAGTTCCACTCAGAATGGGGTAAAGTGCGTCTTTACAACATGATCCGTGACCGTGGTGACTGGGTTATCTCTCGTCAACGTGCTTGGGGTGTCCCACTTCCAATCTTCTATGCTGAAGATGGAACACCAATCATGACTGCTGAAACGATTGAGCATGTAGCTCAACTCTTTGAAGAGCATGGTTCTATCATCTGGTGGGAACGTGATGCCAAAGATCTCTTGCCAGAAGGATTTACACATCTAGGTTCACCAAATGGCGAGTTCAAGAAAGAAACAGACATCATGGACGTATGGTTCGACTCCGGTTCATCATGGAATGGAGTCGTGGTCAACCGTCCAGAACTCAAATATCCAGCAGATCTTTACCTAGAAGGTTCTGACCAATACCGTGGTTGGTTTAACTCATCACTCATCACATCTGTTGCCAATCATGGCGTAGCACCTTACAAACAAATCTTGTCACAAGGATTTGCCCTTGATGGTAAAGGTGAGAAGATGTCTAAATCTCTTGGAAACACCATTGCCCCAAGCGATGTTGAAAAACAATTTGGTGCGGAAATCTTGCGTCTCTGGGTGACCAGTGTGGACTCAAGCAATGACGTGCGTATCTCTATGGATATCTTGAGTCAAGTCTCTGAAACTTACCGTAAGATCCGTAACACCCTTCGTTTCTTGATTGCGAACACATCTGACTTTAACCCAGCTGAGGATGCAGTAGCTTACGAAGAGCTTCGTTCCGTTGATAAGTACATGACTATCCGCTTTAACCAACTTGTTAAGACTATTCGTGACGCTTATGCAAACTTCGAATTCTTGACCATTTACAAGGCCCTTGTTAACTTCATCAACGTTGATTTGTCTGCCTTCTATCTTGATTTTGCCAAAGATGTTGTTTATATCGAAGGTGCCAAATCACTTGAACGCCGTCAGATGCAAACAGTCTTCTACGATATTCTTGTGAAAATTACGAAGCTTTTGACACCAATTCTTCCTCACACTGCAGAGGAAATCTGGTCTTATCTTGAGTTTGAAACTGAAGACTTCGTTCAATTATCAGAACTACCAGAAGCTCAAACATTTGCTAACCAAGAGGAAATCTTGGATGCCTGGTCAGCCTTCATGGACTTCCGTGGACAAGCTCAAAAAGCCTTAGAAGAAGCACGGAATGAAAAAGTGATCGGTAAATCTCTTGAAGCTCACTTGACGGTTTATCCAAACGAAGTAGTGAAGACTCTTCTTGGAGCGATCGATAGCAATGTTGCTCAACTCTTGATTGTCTCAGAATTGACCATTGCAGAAAGTCCAGCTCCAGAAGGTGCAGTAGCCTTCGAAGATGTTGCCTTCACTGTTAAACGTGCAGCTGGTGAGGTTTGTGATCGTTGCCGTCGCATCGATCCAAGTACAGCAGAACGTAGCTACAACGCAACCATCTGTGACCACTGTGCAAGCATCGTAGAAGAAAACTTTGCGGATGCAGTAGCAGAAGGATTTGAATCTAAATAGTCTAACAAAAATACAGGAGAAATTCCTGTATTTTTTTAAAAAATAAAAACTTTAATAAAAATATGGTATAATATACCTTATTAAAATAAAAGGAGATATTTATGAAGACAAAAACACTAGCACAAGTAGATGGCTTTATTGGTATTATTGCAGGGGCAATTTTAGCTTTCTTACCAATTTTTATGGTATTTCTTGCAGCTATTTCGGAAGATGAAGATGCAGCAGGGCTAATTTTGGGCATTATTTTCATTGTTTTCTCTTTAGTGAAAATTGCAACCCTCATTCTTGGAATTCTCTCACTAGTCTATTATCAGGACGACAAACGTATCTCATTGGCGCCATCGATTCTATTTATTGTTGGATCTGTAGTTGCCTTGATTCCTTTCCTTGGATGGATTGGTGGAATCGTCCTTATCATCGGAGGAGCTTTGTACCTAGCAAGCTTGAAACAATTTAGAATTGAAGAATAAATTATTTCTAAGGGAAGAGTCAGAGAGCTCTTCTCTTTTTCGTTGATTTTAACTAGCTTTTTTGTGAAAAATTGTGTAAAATAGAATAGATAAACGAGGGCAACCTCGAAAAATAAAAGGAGAATCCAACTAATGGTAAAATTGGTTTTCGCTCGCCACGGTGAGTCTGAATGGAACAAAGCTAACCTTTTCACAGGATGGGCTGACGTAGATCTTTCTGAAAAAGGTACTCAACAAGCTATCGATGCTGGTGAATTGATCAAAGAAGCTGGTATTGAATTTGACCAAGCTTACACTTCAGTATTGAAACGTGCAATCAAAACAACGAACCTTGCACTTGAAGCATCTGACCAACTTTGGGTTCCAGTTGAAAAATCATGGCGCTTGAACGAACGTCACTACGGTGGTTTGACTGGTAAAAACAAAGCTGAAGCTGCTGAACAATTTGGTGATGAACAAGTTCACATCTGGCGTCGTTCTTACGATGTATTGCCTCCTGCAATGGACCGTGATGATGAACACTCAGCACACACTGACCGTCGTTACGCTTCACTTGACGACTCAGTTATCCCAGATGCTGAAAACTTGAAAGTGACTTTGGAACGTGCCCTTCCATTCTGGGAAGACAAAATCGCTCCAGCACTTAAAGATGGTAAAAACGTATTCGTAGGAGCTCACGGTAACTCAATCCGCGCTCTTGTGAAACACATCAAAGGTTTGTCAGACGACGAAATCATGGACGTGGAAATCCCTAACTTCCCACCATTGGTATTCGAGTTTGACGAAAAATTGAACGTGGTTTCTGAATACTACCTTGGTAAATAATGTAAAATAGGGTCTAGGATTATTCCTAGGCTTTTTTATTTAAAAAAATAGGGAAACGCAAGGTACAATTTAACTTGTCAAAGATAAGAATTCTTGTTATAATAGATAGAACGGAGGCGCTATGGCACTTAAAAAAGCAAGTTTAGCCTGTGCGGTTTGCGGTTCGCGAAATTACTCGATTAAAATTAGTGGGAATCCCAAACCGACTCGCTTAGAAGTAAATAAATTTTGTAAACATTGTGGTAAATACACAACACACCGAGAAACGAGATAGGAGAAAAGAATGGGTTTTATTAAGGATATCTTTACACTTCTTAAAGATACAACTTGGCCAACACGAAAACAAAGTTGGGTAGATTTTAAATCTATCATGGAATACACTGCCTTCTTTGTTGTCATCATTTATATTTTTGACCAATTAATCGTTAGCGGATTGATTCGATTCATTAACATTTTTTAAAATAGTATAAATAGGCTGAAAGAAGTTTATCAATAAGAAAGGAAAAAGATGGATAGTTTTGATAAAGGATGGTTTGTCCTACAAACATATTCTGGTTATGAAAATAAAGTAAAAGAAAATCTCTTGCAACGTGCACAAACATACAATATGTTAGATAACATTTTGCGTGTTGAAATTCCAACTCAAACTGTACAAGTTGAAAAAAACGGGAAGAAAAAAGAAGTTGAAGAAAATCGTTTCCCGGGTTATGTCCTTGTAGAAATGGTCATGACTGATGAAGCTTGGTTTGTAGTTCGTAATACACCAAACGTTACAGGGTTTGTTGGGTCACACGGTAACAGATCTAAACCAACTCCGCTTTTGGAACAAGAAATCAGAGATATCTTGGTATCAATGGGACAAACGGTGCAAGAATTCGATATCAATGTTGAAGTCGGCCAAACAGTTCGAATCATTGATGGTGCCTTTACTGATTACACAGGAAAAATCACTGAAATTGATAATAACAAAGTGAAAATGATTATTTCAATGTTTGGTAATGATACTGTGGCAGAAGTTAACTTAAACCAAATTGCCGAATTGTAACATTACTTAAGAATATATAAAATCAATTTTTAACTAATTATAGCTTTCGTTTTTGTCAACTACTTTTTCCAAGAACTAGTTGACAAGACGAAAAAAGTGTATATAATAGAAAGAGTTGAAAAAGCTCAAGGTCCGTTGGTCAAGGGGTTAAGACACCGCCTTTTCACGGCGGTAACACGGGTTCGAATCCCGTACG
>NZ_JBRKNV010000009.1:0-64294 GCF_053010305.1 Streptococcus sp. Z554 | reverse complement strand
TGGATCTGGAGTTGGTTTCGGATCTGGAGTTGGCTCTGGATCTGGAGTTGGTTTCGGATCTGGAGTTGGCTCTGGATTCGGAGTTGGCTCTGGATCTGGAGTTGGCTCTGGATCTGGAGTTGGTTTTGGATCTGGAGTTGGCTCTGGATCTGGAGTTGGTTTTGGATCTGGTGTTGGCTCTGGATCTGGAGTTGGTTTTGGATCTGGTGTTGGCTCTGGATCTGGAGTTGGTTTTGGATCTGGTGTTGGCTCTGGATCTGGAGTTGGCTCTGGATCTGGAGTTGGTTTAGGATCTGGAGTTGGCTCTTCAGTTTCTTTAATTTCTTTCAAGCCTTCTACCAATTTATTAAGTCCGTTTGGAGTTAATAAGTTATGTTCTGCAAGACCATTCTTGTACGCTTCAACAGCTGCCAAGTATTCTTTCGCATCTTGACGATCAATCTTACGAACACGTTCTACTTCAGCATTGTATGCAGCTTCATCTAATGGTTTATCCTCTTCAACTGGAAGGACGAAGCGTAATTCCGCTGCTGAAATATGTCCAGGGTCACCGTATGTTTCGTTACCAGTAAAGATAGCTTTCTTCACTTTGATTGGAGCATCGAAGTTAATCACTTTTGTCTTCGCATCATTTGCCCATCCAGTAAAGTTAAAGTTATGTTCTTGTCCTTTTTCATCAATCACTGTAAGGCTACCGCTCATCACACGTCCGTTTGGACCTGAAGGACGAGGAACATATTCAAAGCGAGTTGATTCCATCGGATTATTGAACTCTACTGTTAATGGTTTTCCTAAGCTATTCACTCCATAAGGTGTATGCCATAAAGTATTTGTATTTCCGTCAAATGCATACCATACATTATCTGCTTCTTCATAAGGAGCATCAAGATCATGAATATCGTCCCAATCTGGAGCGCTACGTTTCACCGCAAGTTTTTCTTTAGCCTCGTTAACGCGTTCTACAAGAGCTTTAGCATCATCCACACTAATATCATCGTCTGCTTCTAATAAAGCTGCTACAGCGTCTTTATAAGCATTTAATGAATCTTGTTTGTAGTTGCCATTTACGATTGGAGTATTCTTTTCGTATGCTTCATCGATGATCATCTTACCAGTTAACTTAATTTCTTCAATTTCAAGGTTGTCTAACATAAAGTCTTTATAACCTTTGAAGTTGATTTCGTTGTTATCTGTATCTCCTTTAGTATCGGCACCACGCGCATTTGAGTAAATACCAATCCAAGTGTTTCCACCTTTTTCACCAGTAACATAGAAGCTTACTTTCTTAGGAGTTGATGAATTTTCCCAAGTGTTTTCTAAGTCGTATTTCGTTAATTTACTACGACGAGAATTTTCGCCATTACCGATAACGAATGAGTATGCTCCATTTGAACCTGCTTCGTATTCGAAGGTTACTTTATAAGTCTTACCTTCTTCGAAGCGGAAGTTTTGTGGAATTGTTTGGTATACGAGTTTGTCATATCCTGATAAACCGTTTGTCTTCAATGACCAGTTGCCTTCGATAACATCGTTGACTTTCTTACCATTCCAGCCACGTTGAGTATATGGTTCGTGTTTTTCAGATAAGTGAGTACGGTTATCTTGTACACCTTCAACATCTCCCACTACGAATGGGAAGATACCTTGAGGCACTTCTTCAAAGTCTTGTTTGAATTTACCATTTCCTGTGTCGTGTTTTTCGTTGTACATGACAGATTGGTTTTCAAATACACGAATTTCATCGAAGTAAGTTGCTGCTGCATCTGCATCACGTCCAAGTTCTAATGTCACGTTAGAAACATCTTCACCTGTTGTGAAGTATACATACATGTTTTGGAAGTAACTTGTATTATCCACTGTCGCATTTTTCTTAAGTGTGTTATGCGCATGTGCTTGTACATAGTTCTTCGCAATTGATTTGTTTGTGTAGTTAGAAATCACTTTATCGCCCACACGGATTGTGATATCTGCACGTGCATCGCTTCGGTTATCTACACCTACATAAACGGCATATCTTGTATTAGGTTTCAAGTCTGTTAAGCGTTGTTTCAATGTCACACGTTCAGTGTTACCTTGAATACGTAACATTTCGTTAGCCCCTTGAGATTTCACGATTTCAGCGTGTTCGCTGTCACCAGTTTTTTCCCAATGATCTAATGTTCCGCTGTTGAATCCTTGGTCATAGATGTGTAGTCCTTCACTCCATACCATTGTCTTCTTACCTTGAGGAGCTTTGTAAAGTACATATGGTTGGTACGCATCTCCCGTAATTTGAATCTTACGGTCTGCGCCGACTGTTAATTCGACTACATCTTTTTTACCTTGGTCTGTTAGACGATAGAGGTATACTTTATCTCCAGTCCAATCATCTGGAAGTGTCCATTCAGTTGTTCCAGCAGTATTCGTGAAGAAGTACATCTTTTCTTTGTCGCCTGTTAAAGCTTTACCATTTTCATCCCAGTTCCATGGTACTAAGTAGCTTCCACCATTTTCGATGACACGACCGTTTAATGTTGTGACACGTTTACGGTAGTCTGGGCTGTTAGGGTCGTTCGATTGACGAACAATCTTCACTTCATCCCCATTGTCATTAGTTAAATGAATTTCCATCTCTGGAGTCCACTTGTAGTTTTGACCGTTGTCGCTCATCGCAACTGGGTCACCGTTCACCCATTTAGAAACTTTGTAGTGTTGGAAGAACTTCGTCATGATGTTGTTTTCGAAGAGGTTACGAATATATCCTTCGTAGTCGCTTCGACCTTGCCATCCTTCGAAGTCTTTCATGTTATATCCACCAAGTAATGGATAGTTAGCGGCACCACCGTAGCTTGGATAGTCACCCACCCATGAGTCTTTTTGGTGGTTACGAATGAATCGAGTGATATTTGAGTTAATACCTTTCAGTGAATATCCACCGTAAGTTAAGTCAGCCGCCCAGTGTTGGAATGTTGAATCATATTCCGCACCGAAGCCCCACTCGATAGCCATACGCCAGCCTTGAGAGTTTAATTCTTTAGCAAGTACGTGAGTTGGCCAAGCAGTGTTATCTCCTGATTGTCCGTTACCCCAAACGTCCACATAAATGAAGTCTAAGTCAGCACCTAGTTTTTCTCTTAATTCTTTCCAACGATCCAAACGTCCATGAGCTAAGTCATATTCTGCATCGATGTTGATACCTTGGTCTAACCAGTTCCAACCGTACATATATGTTCCGTCAGAGTTTCTACGTAAAATCGCTTCGCTGAAGTATTTAGATTCAGGATATGTTTCAGAAGCATTTACGTGAATACCGATTTTAGCTCCGTATTCTTTTGCTCTAGCTAATAATTTCTTGAAGTCTTCAACGCCACCGATTCTCTTACCGATATCTGCATAGTTTAAGTGACCTGAGTCGTGACCTTCACTACCATACCCTTTAAGTAGGATTGATTGGCCTAAACCATCTGTGTGTAAGTTAATCTTCTTAATACCATCTAATGTCATTAAGAATGGGTTTTGCGCTTGAGATGCAAAGTTCATCGCAATACGATAGGCTACTAAATCTGGAACAGATTCTGCTCCTTTAGGATTGTTCATGATATTACGATAGGCAATCGCACCATCTTGCCAGTCCACAACATTATCTTTGTTTAAGTCTTTTGTAATGACTACTTTAGAACTTGGTAATTCTAATGTGTATTCTGGGAATACTAAGTTCTTATAAGCACGTTGGTACCAGTAAGGTGAGCTTTGGATACCCAAGTAGTTTACGCCTTCAACACGTTCTAACGCTGTTGTTAAACGTGCAAAGTCATTTCCTTTGTAAGTAAATTGAGAGTTACTCCAAACAGACGCTGCCAATTCGTTAGAAGAAACAAACCCATACATGAAGCCGTAAGTATATTCATTCATCTTGCCTTCTTTCAAGTCTAAATGATAGTCTCCACGGTTATGTGTGTTTGTAGACATTTGAGCGCCATCGAATTTCGCACCTTGTTTATTTGAACCAACAGAAACAAGTGTGTTTCCTGGAAATTCAATGGTTTGGATTAATTTTCGAACATTGTCGACTGGTTTACCCATTTCGACATTGTTTTTGTTCACTACTTTAGTCACATCGAAGTGCATTTCGTTGCCGACTAATTGTAATTTTACTGTGATTTCAGCGTTGATGAATTCATCATCGTTTCTTACTTTCATTACATATTCTGCAGTAGTGTCATCAATCTTACGGTATTGAACTTCTGGAGTGACTAATACACCGTTGATTGACATTTTATCTAATTTTTGAACTTGACCTGTTAACGTTTTTCCATCTAATTCATATTCTTTAACACGTGGAAACGCTGTGTCGATAATCGCTTTTAATTGTTCTGATTGTAAAGTTTCATAGTGAACATCTTGGTCATTGCGACGTAAACCATCATCAGCTGCCGGAGTTTCTTCTTCAGGTTTGATGTTATCTTGGTTATCCGCTTTGATCGATACAGAAGATAATTCTGTACCGTAAGTACCAGCTTTGAGATAAACTTTATTCACATCAGCCAAAGCGTTCTTGACAGCTTCTGGAACGACTTCTGTGCTAAATAAAGTTTGTCCATTATTTGTAGCATTTAATTGACCGTCTTTCTTGTAAACGATAGATAGGTGGTTTTCTTCCCCTGCATTAGGTGCTTCTACACGAGTCTTGCTATACCATGTGTTTACATTTGGTCCTTTGTATTGCCAGAACCAACCGCCCTTGTCATAGCCAACAAAGATGTTGTTGTCATTATCTTTATATTTTAGATATACCCCAAAGCGTGTTTCAGCTGGAGGAGTGTTTGCCTTGAACGTTAAGTCAACGCTTACATTTCCTTCCGCATCCGCCTGTAATCCAGCTTTTTCAAATAAAGCTTCGTTTGCTCCATTGTCGTTAGCTGTTGTTGAAGTTAATTTGTTGTAGCGTACTCCGCCTTCTTCAACGACTTCAACATTCCCTTTCACACGGCTTACTGAGTCCCACTCTTTTTTCACTTCGGCAGTAGCGTCGCTAGTTCCTCCCGTTGCTGCTTCAGCTGGTTTGTTTTCTGCTGGTTTATTGTCAGCTGGTTTTTCTTCCTGAGGTTTATCCTCTTTTGGTTTTTCTTCTTTATCTTCGACTTGTTTATCAAGAGCATCTAGACCAGCTGGTTTCGTTGTTTCAATACCCTTAATGTAGTTTTGAATCCACTCTAACTGAGCAGGTGAGAAAAGAATACCACCACTACGTTTTCCAGATACACCGTTTTGATGAATCCCAATTAATTTTCCGTTTTCATCAAAGATTCCACCGCCACTTGCACCAGGTTCACTTCCTTGGTAGCTAATTCCACGAACGCCTTCTCCATGGTCATTAATATCTTCGACAGTAGTATTGAGGATTGGATCGAGTTCACCTTTTGGATATCCAAATACATGAACCTTATCTCCTTTCTTGATAGTTGATGGTTTATCCGCAACTTCAACTGGAGCATTTGCAAGAGGACTGCGAAGTTTGACAATAGCTAAGTCATTTTTATAACCTTTCAGGAAGCCTTCACGATCCCAGTGTTTTACATCATTTTTACTGAACTTAACGTCTGGTGCACCTTCATAAGAAACTGTATAAACATCTTTATCACTATCAATGTTATCAGCTACTTTACGATTGTTCCCGTCTGGAACATCTTTGATAAAGTTATGAGATACTGATAAGACAAGATTTTCTCCAATAACAATACCACTACCAGTACCAGCATCGCTCTTAATTTCAACAGTAGCACCGTAGTTCAATTCCCCATTTTTTGTTTTAGCAACTTCTGCTGGAACTAAACTTTTGTCTTCTTTTGCCAGGTCTTCTTTTGAAGCAGTATGACCGCTGTCTTCGGCTTTATCGAGTTTTTCACGCAAATCTTTAGGAAGTTCATTTTCAGTTGCTGAAGTTGCTGCAGCTTCTTTTTCTTTCTCTAGTAATTCTTCCTCAGTTTTTGGTCCATCAGTCACTTCAGGAGAACCTTGATCTTCTCCAGCTTTTGGCGCTTCAAAATCATGCCCGTTATCATCTTTTGCATTGGCCAGAGCTGCTGCTAAATCAGCTGGCATATTTGCAGTAGATCCAGTTTGGGCTGTATCTGCCAAAACAGTACTTGTTCCAAAGAATGTAGCACCAATGATAACAGAAGCTACACCTAATGAAAATTTCCGAATACTATATTTACAACGTTTTTCAAATAACCTTTTATCCATTAGTTTTTTAATCCTTTCTGTTTAAAAAGTAAGCGTTTGCATTTTTGTTTAAAAAAATATCCTCCTCAATTTTTTAACGCCACTAGATAAACATATAATTTTTTCTATACCAATTTAATATATCAAAACCTAGTTTAAAAATCAATACTTTATTAGTTAAAATTAGTAAAAGTAAAATCTAAAAATCAGACCAAGCTGAAAGTCTTTTTAGAACAAAAATACTTATAATCCTAGGCAAAAAGAAAGAAATCACCTTCGAAAAATCAGAGAAAATTATTCCAATTTCCTAAAGGTAATTTCTTGAATTTTTATTCTATTTTCAAACAATTTATTGTTGTAAGACTTTTCGAGGTTTTGTTCCTTCAGCCGGACCGATAACACCAGCCATTTCTAATTCTTCCATCAGTCGAGTTGCGCGGTTAAAACCAACTGATAGACGACGTTGAATCATGGATGCACTTGCTTTTTGTGTCTCGATAACAAGCGCCTTGGCTTCTTCAAAGAGTGGATCCCCGCCCTCATCGCTAGAGCCAGAATCACCATCTGTCTCAGAAACTTCTCCTGGGTCAAAACTGTCATCATAATCCGCATCAGCTTGCGCCTTAATGAAGTTTACGATGCGTTCCACATCATCATCTGAGATAAAGGAACCTTGCAAGCGAACAGGATGGTTTTCGTCAATTGGTTTAAAGAGCATATCCCCTCGACCAAGCAATTTCTCCGCACCATTTTCATCCAAAATCGTACGTGAATCCGTTCCTGAAGAAACAGCGAATGCTACACGTGACGGCACATTTGCCTTAATCAGACCAGAGATAACATCTACTGAAGGACGCTGGGTTGCAAGAATCATGTGAATACCAGCCGCACGCGCCTTTTGTCCGAGACGAATAATAGCATCTTCCACTTCCTTGCTGGCAACCATCATCAAATCTGCCAACTCATCGACAATCACGACGATTAAAGGTAGCGGTACTTGCTTGTATTCAGACTGAGCATTGAATTCCTCAACTTTAGCATTGAAACCAGCAATATTCCGAACTCCGACTTTGGCAAAGAGTTCGTAGCGGTTTTCCATTTCATCAACAACCTTTTGCAAAGCCTTACTAGCCTTGCGAGGATTTGTTACAACTGGAATCAAGAGATGGGGAATATCGTTGTAGACCGACAACTCAACCATCTTAGGATCCACCATCATAAATTTGACTTGATCTGGACGAGCCTTCATCAAAATACTTGCAATAATCCCATTAACTGCAACAGATTTACCAGAACCTGTAGAACCGGCCACTAGCAAGTGAGGCATTTTAGCCAAGTCAAAGCAACGAACTGTTCCGTTAACTGCTTTTCCAAGAGGAATTTCTAGAAGATTTTCAGGCTTGGTCTGAGACTGTTCCCATAGTTCTCGGAAGGAAACAGTTGCAATTTCAGAGTTTGGAACTTCGATCCCAACTAAGGATTTTCCAGGAATCGGCGCTTCAATACGGACATCCTTAGCAGCCAAGGCCAGAGCTAAGTCGTCTGCTAGATTGGAAATACGATTGACACGAACACCAACTGCTGGTTTAACCTCATACTTGGTTACTGATGGGCCAATTTCAGCACGTTCAACCGTTACCTTGATACCAAAACTTGCAAAGGTTTCTTCCAAAATTTTGATATTCTCTCGAACAATTTTCTTTTCTTTAGACTGATCTTTTGGTTTATCAGGTGCAAAGAGTTGCAAGCTTGGGAGCTTATACTCCAAGGCCTTTTTAGCAGAAAAGTCTACTTCAACATCTTCGTCATCATCTTCTGGAAAATCTTCTTCCATCGGATAATGATCTTCCTCAGGATATTCAAAATCGGCTTGAGGGAGAATAATCTCAGGTTCTACCCATTCTTCCTCTGGTAATGGAGGAAATTCTGGTATTGATTCGTCTGATAAAATTTCTCCTGTTTCCATATCTACAGGAGGCAGATCAAGCAATGCCTGCTCCTCTTTTTCTTTCTCAAGTCTTGCTTGCTCTTCAGCTTCTCTTCTTGCCTTTTCTTCTTCACGCTTGATAAAACGCTCTTGTTTTTTCTGTTCGTGGCGTTCCATCCAGATAGCAAATCGAGCTGACAGAAAATCAGCGATATCATAGATAGACCATGGACTTATTAAAAGAGCTCCGATTATGATTAGGATGGCTCCGATAAAGTAGGTGCCAATGTTTGAGAACAAATAGGCTATCGGAATGTAGAGTCCACTCCCAATCACACCTCCACCAGCAAAACTTGTCACTTGAAAACTGGTTAAATCTTTAAAAATTTGTCCAACCGTTCCCTGGAAAACGGCGTTTGCCATGCTAAGCTTCCAGACAAGATAGGCTTGAAAAATCAGGAGTAAGCCTGTAAAAATGAAGAAGAAACCTGCTAACAATCCTTCTTGTTTATGAATCCATTTAAAAAAGAAGAGATAGATTAAGAGAGAGAAAATAGCTAGATATGCTAAACTCCCCACAAGTAAACGGATTAGGTTGTATACAGTGATTCCTACAGCTCCCCATTTGAGGGCAGCAAAAATTAAACAGATAGCCAAAACTAAGGAAATCAACATTCGTTGGATTGCATGTTTTCTTTCTAATTCTGCTTTAGACGGTCTTCGTCTTGTTTTAGTTGTATTCTTGTTTGCCATTCTTCTATTATAACATATTTCATGAACTTTTCGAGGGGTTAAAAAAATGACTGTATCTACTAGACACCATCATCTTTCGTTAATATTTTCGCAGTTTCTTTTCTGTATGATTTTCAACAACTTGGTTTCACTGCTTCTTTAAAAACCTGATCGCTGATTTTCTTGCTTTCTCAATCTTTTCGACTTCTAGATTCTCCACAGCAGATGTGGGTATCCATTTTTTCCCAAACAATACCTGGGCTGCTTCTATCATCAGAGCGCAAGCCTGCAAGTCCTTTTCTTCAATAATTGCTTCACCAAACAAATCCTTTGTTTTCTCTTTCAACACTTCTTTTTCTACTTGATAAAAAGATAATTGCATCAAACTACTGGCAGACCAGGCACGACAAAGTGGATCTTGGTCGGTCAAGAGATGTTGGCCTAAGATTTCTATTTCACTTGTTGAACCAATCCAACCTAGAGCTATGATTAGCTTTCTACGATTCGAAGCTTCTGTACTAGGTAAAAGAGAGAGCAGAACAGGAAGTACTTGCTTGCAAGAAGATGCATAAAAATCTCTATGTCTTACTTTGGAAAGGATTTTCGCTAGAAGATATACAATCAAAACGCGTTGACTCTCCGCTTCCTCTTGATCGAGAGTTTCTAAAAGATAATCGATTCCCTCCTGCCCATGCTGGTCAAAACTCGCTTCAAAATTCAAGGCAGTTCCTTCCTCCCAATCTTTGCAAATAAGCTCAAAATGAAAGGCAATTTCTTGGCTTCTACCTAAATCAGCTATAAAATGAATTCGCTTAGAATCAGGAAAATTCTCCTCCACCAAGCTGGCATAGACCTTCTGCAACTCTTCTTTTGTAAGATGTTGGTGAGGAATCTTTTCTTTCTCTAGTTTGTCGATTCCTTCTTTTCTAGAATCACTCATGACACTTATCTCCTCTAAGGTATTTGTAGAACTTTAGCATTCTATCATTCAAATTCTCTAATATTTACCTCTATTATACCACTTTAAAAACCGGGCTCCCTAACTCCATCATCAAAAAATGACTGCCCACTTTCGTGTTCAGTCATTTGAATGTATTTGTGATTATTTTACTGATGGTTTACGAAGGTAACCGTAAACGACACCACTAACAAGGGCTCCTACCAAGACAGAGACAAGGTAGAGAAGAGCGTTTGAAGTAAGGGCGATAACGAAGATTCCTCCGTGTGGTGCCATGAGTTTGATATTGGCAAGACCAACAAGACCTCCTGCTACAGCAGAACCAAGGATAAAGCTTGGGATAGCACGAGCTGGGTCTGCCGCACCAAACGGAATCGCACCTTCAGTAATGAATGACAAGCCCATAACGATATTTGTCAAACCAGAGTTGCGTTCTTCTTTGGTGAATTTATTCTTGAAGAGGAGGGTTGCAACGAAGATAGCAAGTGGTGGAACCATTCCTCCAGCCATAACCGCTGCCATAGCTACTGAACCACCTGTAGATACTGTTGCTGCAAGAGTACCTGTACCAAAGACGTAAGCTGCTTTATTGACAGGACCACCCATATCCACTGCCATCATTCCACCAAGGACGATACCTAGAAGGACAGCTGAACCACCTTCAAGTCCTGCAAGGAAGTTGTTCATACCAGTGTTGATTGCCGCCATTGGGATATTAACAGCTAGCATAACGAATCCTGTCAGGATTGTTCCAAATAGTGGCAAGAGAAGGATTGATTTTGCACCTTCAAGTGAGCGAGGAACTTTTACATATTTCTTAATCAAGAGAACCAAGGCACCAGCAATAAATCCACCAACAAGGGCTCCAAGGAAACCTGATGACACACCTGCAAGAGCTGAAGTTGCTTCTCCACCCTGAGCGTAAGGGATTTTACCAAAGGCATAACCTTCTTTAGCGATTGCACCTGCTACAAAACCAGCTACCAAACCTGGTTTTTCAGCGATTGAGTAAGCAACATATCCTGCAAACACTGGAAGCATCAAACCGAAGGCTGAGCCACCAATTTTCATGAACATAGAAGCTAGCTCATGGTAAGAGCCAAGATTCCCAAGGCTCTCATTTGGCACACCCAAAGCACCGTCAATCAAGAAAGCAAGTGCAATCATGATACCTCCACCGATAACGAATGGCAACATTTGGGATACACCACTCATCAAGTGTTTGTAGAAGGCACCACCTAAACTTTGTTTTTCGTTAGATGCTGTTGAAGCTTGTACTCCGTTAGCAGCATGGTAGACTTCAGCATTTCCAGAAAGAGCCAAGTTGATCAACTCTTCTGTCTTACGGATACCGTCTGCAACTGGACGATTGACCAAAGGTTTGCCATCAAAACGATCCATTTCAACTGCTTTATCAGCAGCGATGATGACAGCTTTAGCCTTACGAATATCTTCTGCTGTCAATTTGTTGCCAACACCGCTAGCGCCATTGGTTTCAACCTTGATCCCAACACCCATTTCTGCCGCCACCTTTTGAAGAGCTTCTTGGGCCATGTAAGTGTGGGCAATTCCTGTTGTACAAGCTGTAACTGCTACGATGAAATCTGCAGAGTCATTTGTAGGAGCTTGAGCTGGTTCTTGAGCTTTTTCTGAAACTTGGTCAAAGAGTTCAATAACTTGGTCAGCAGATGTTACTTGACGAAGTTTGTCAGCAAAGCCGTCTTTCATCAGGTATTGAGACAATTCGGCCAAGGCTGCTAAGTGAGTGTCATTAGCACCTTCTGGAGCCGCAATCATAAAGAAGAGGTCAGTTGGTTGCCCGTCTAAACTTTCGTAGTCAACACCCTTGTTTGACTTAGCAAAGAGAACTGTTGCTTCTTTAACTGCAGCATTTTTGCTGTGAGGCATTGCAATACCGTCGCCCAAGCCTGTAGAAGTCAAAGCTTCACGCGCTAAAATACCTTCTTTAAAGGTTTCAAAATCCGTCACATATCCATGCTCTACTAGACTATGAATCATTTCTTCAATAGCTGCTATTTTTTCAGTTGCTTGCAAATCGAGCAACATGACATCTTTTCTCAATAAATCTTGAATTTTCATCTTTTTTCTACCTCAACTTTTTTATAAGTTTCTTCAATAAATGCTGCAGTTGCTAAATCATCTGAAAATGTAGTTGCTGTTCCACAAGCCACTCCCCATTTGAAGGCTTCTACTGCGTCTTTTGATTTGACAAATTCACCAGTAAATCCAGCAACCATAGAGTCACCAGCACCTACTGAGTTTTTAACAGTTCCCTTGATCGGTTTAGCAAAGTATGCTCCTTCTGATGTTACTAGAAGAGCTCCGTCGCCAGCCATAGAAATAATAACGTTTTGAGCACCTTTAGCCAGCAATTCTCGAGCGTATTTCTCTATTTCATCAAGGCTTTCAAGCTTGACTCCAAAGATAGCTCCAAGTTCGTGATTGTTTGGTTTGACCAAAAGAGGTTGATAATCTAAACTATCAATCAAGGTTTGACCTTCAAAGTCACAGACTACTTGAGCGCCTGTCTGACGCGTCAAAGCAATTAATTCTTTGTAAATAACATTACCCAAGTTTTTAGCACTCGAACCCGCAAATACAACTGTATCTTCTGCTGTCAGACTTGAAAGAATGGCTTTTAACTCTTCAAGTTGTTCGGGCTCAACATTAGGTCCTGTCCCATTGATTTCTGTTTCTTGGTCAGCTTTAATCTTAACATTGATACGCGTATCTTCTGCCACTTGGACAAATTGCGTTTCAATTTGTTCTTCAGCTAAAGTATCTGTGATAAATTTTCCAGTAAAGCCTCCGATGAAACCTGTCGCTGTATTTGGAATATCCAAACGCTTCAAGACACGGCTGACATTGATACCTTTACCACCAGCAAACTTATCATCACTATCCATACGATTGACACTACCTACTTCTACTTTATCCAAACGGACAATGTAGTCAATAGATGGATTTAGCGTGACTGTATATATCATACCTCTATTACCTCCGTTTTCTCTTTGATAGCAGACAAGAGCTCGTGACCCTTGCTTGTAATGACAATAGCTCGTTTGATAGGGGCAACCTTAGCGAAGCAAGACTGACCAAGCTTGGACGAATCCGCTAATACATAAGTCTGTTTAGCATTTTCTAAGATAGCACGTTTGACAGCTCCCTCCTCCATATCAGGAGTTGTATAGTAACCTTCATCGACACCATTCATTCCGATAAAGGCACGATCAAAGTGTAGTTGGTTAATCTGGTTAAGTGCTACTCCTCCGATACTGGCATCCGTTGTCATCTTAACACCACCACCGATAATGACTGTTGGGATTTGCTTATCCACCAATTGAACTGCATGGTGAATGGAATTGGTCACTACAGTAATGTCTTTTCTCTCCAATTCGTTAATGAGAAAGGCTGTCGTACTTCCTGCATCCACAAAGATAACATCCTTCTCTTTGATGAGAGAAGCTGCCTTTTGAGCAATTAACTTTTTCTCTTGAAGGTTTTTGAAAGATTTTTCTTGAATGGTTTCTTCTTCTTGCAAGGAATGAGGCAACTCTGCTCCTCCATGAACTCGACGAAGTTTATTTTCAGACTCCAATTCATCTAAATCACGTCTAACTGTTGATTCTGAAGTCTCTAGCATGCCTACTAATTTCTCAAGCGAGACGATTTTATGCTGTTTCAATTCTTCTAAAATGAGCTTTTTTCTTTCACTTTTTAGCATTATTTCACCTCCTGTGAACGATTACATGATTTATTCTATCATAAAAAATATCAAAGTCAAGCATTTTTTGTCATTTTCTTTCATTTTCTATCACTCTTCTTTTTACTTCAAATAAATTTGCAAGAAATAAGGCTTTATGGTAGACTAGGTTAGTAAGTATTGGAAGATTACTCAAGAGGCTTAAGAGGCCGTGTTGGAAACGCGGTAGGCGTGTGAAAGCGTGCGTGGGTTCGAATCCCATGTCTTCCGTTTACATTAAAAAAGATACCCAAGAATTTTTGGGTATCTTTTTCCTTTATTGTAGACCAATGCTCAAAATATCCCTTGTAGTTCTACTAGATGAATGTGCATCTTAAAAAATATCAAAGAGCAATTTCACATTCAGAATCGTTAAGATAATGGAAACAATATAACCGAGGATCGTATTCCATTTGGCATTGGTAAATTCTCCCATCAGTGATTTCTTAGAAGTTAGATAAATCAGTGGGAAGATTGAAAATGGAAGAGCAATCGAAAGAAAGACCTGTGAATAAACCAATAACTGATCCAAAGTTTTTTCCTGATGGCCGAATAAAACAGCAACGATTATGACTGGTAGCAAGGCAAAGAGACGAGTTGCCAAACGAATGAACCACTGAGGCAATCTCATATGCAAGAAACCTTCCATAACGATTTGTCCAGTCAAGGTACCCGTAATTGTCGAATTTTGACCACTGGCTAATAAAGCCAAGGCAAACAAGGTTGATAAGGTCGAACTGGCTATTGCACCTGCTATTGTAGAATCCTGCAAGGCATTATACATTTGAGAAAAGGCAGAAATTTCAGATGCATGTCCGAAAAAGAGGGCTGCCCCTAAAATCAATAGAAGAGAGTTAACGATGAAGGCCAAAGACAGTTGAAGATTCGAATCCCAGGTCATAAAACGAACTGCTTTACGAACATCATTCTTGTCCTTGTGGTTGATTTTCCGAGTCTGAGACAAGGAAGAGTGTAAATACAAGTTATGTGGCATCACTGTCGCACCCACGATACCTAGCGCCAAGGTTAATTGACTTTCATGCCCTGGCAGAGGACTCTCAAATAAGGTTGCATTTGGCAGATAACCTTCGGCGATTCCTTGGAGACTTGGATGTGACAAGGCTACTAGATAAGTAAAAATGGCCAAAATCGTTAAAATCAGCGTTGTCACGATAGCTTCTATCTTCTTAAAGCCAAATTTCATTAGAAGTAATAAGAGAAAAACATCCAAAACGGTCAGGAGAATTGCAGCCATAATCGGTATTTTAAAGAGAAGATTAAGGGCAATTGCAGAGCCTAGTACTTCTGCTAAGTCTGTTGCCATCAAGGCCAATTCCAATATCACCCATAGGCTATACCGAAGCCATTTTGGCGAGTGATGAGCCGTTACTTGTGCCAGGTCCATTTGGGTTACAATCCCCAGTTTTCCTGCCATCTGCTGAAGTTGCATAGCAATAAGTGACGAAATCAAGATAACAAATAAGAGACTGTACTTATAGGATGCTCCTCCAACCACGCTGGTTATCCAGTTTCCTGGATCCATATACCCTACAGCCACAAGGGCTCCGGGTCCCAAGAAGGCCTTTAAATTTTGCCAGAAATGATTGTTATTTGGTGTATCGATAGATTGGTTGATCTCAGAAAGTGAAACTTTTTTATGAGACGACATTTCTCACTACCTCTTTCTAAACCTACCCTTTCATCGCTTATCATTACTGAAAGATAATCTAAAATTACAAGATACTGAAAATGAATGTAAAAATCGCCAATCATTTTCATTATTTTTCTTAAGGCACCTTAATTATAACACAAAATATGATAAAAACTTAAGAAAATTCAGGACTTGATTAGAGGTTTAGGATACAACGGAATGTTGTATCCTTTTTGTAAAAAGGAATACCAAGGAATACCAAAGAACAAAATAAAAAACGCTGTAATTACAACGTTTTAGAAAGGAATGCAAAAGAATGCAAAAGAATAATGGAGCCGGTGGGAGTCGAACCCACGTCCAAACATCTGCTAACATATTTGTCTACAACCATAGGTTATGTATTGTTTTAACAGCTCCTCGACACATAACTCAAGCCTAGGAACTGCGAGTCTATCAATCTCTTACCAAACTGCTAGACAAAGTTTGATCGTATCTCGCTAATCATAAGACCCATCATCAGACACGAGCAATCCGAATCGGGTCACGCCTGCTGGTTTTTAGGCAGCTAGAGCGTAAGAAGTGTTATTTTTTGCAGTTATATTTAACTGAGCGTTTACGTCGCCACACGAGTTGCAAAATATGCCTCATAATGCCTGTCGAATCCGTAACGACCCCAAAAGACTATAAAGATATTATACCTTATCTAGGTTAAAAAAGCAAAAAAGCAAGTAGATGTCTAGAAAATACTAGTTTTCAAAGTTTCTGATAGGGCCTGATAGCCAGAAACGCTGAGGTGAAGCCCGTCCGTTGTATAGTCTGATTTGAGTTGTCCTTCTTGATCGAGTAGGTTCTCAAAAACAGGCACATATTCTACCTGCATGTAGGCAGAAGCTAGTTCTTGATAGGCTTGGTTCCAGGCCTTGATTTTCTCATTTGTACGAATATAAACTGTCTGTTTGTACTCTTCCCCTTGATGAACTGGCAGAATGGAAACTAGCTTAATCTGTGACAGCGGATAGTCACGGGAAATACTCTGAATCACACTTTCAAGATTCGCTAGTGCTTGACTCATTGGAACATCTTTCCCGATGTCATTTGTCCCAATCAAAAGAACAATTTGATCCACCGCATCCCCATAGAGGTGGGCATCAAGGTTATCTAGTAAAAGTCCAGTCTGATAGCCTCGGATCCCTCTATTCACAATGGTCTTTGTTGTCCCTAGTAATTCTTGCAAGGGATAATATTCAACAATAGAATCTCCGATAAAGATAATATCTGGTTCAATTACCGAGATTTGATTCAGTTCACGATACTTGGTTTGAATTTTTTCCTGCTCTTTTAAAAGCCAGTTTTCTAATAGCTGTACTGCCAAGTTATTCTCCTTTTTCTAGCCAGTTTTCTAAAACTTGGTAAACACCTGCCTGACTATTTGCTGGTGCTACTTCTGTCGCAATCTCCTTGACCCTCTCCTCTGCATTTTCCATGGCATAAGAAATTCCCGCCATTTCTAACATTTCAATGTCATTTTCACTATCTCCAAAGGCCATGATTTGTTCAGGTTTCAAGTCCCAACGTTTGAGCAATTCCTCTAAGCCCCAAGCCTTATGAATGCCATCTTGCAAGATATCAATGCAGCCATATCCACTAGAAACAGCTCGGACACGACCATCAAACAAGTCATTAACTTCTTGCAAAACCGAATCCAAACGCTCTTCACCGACTACCATGCTCATCTTGAGAACGCCACCGAAGAGACTGGAGTCAAATTCATCAACAAAGTTCATGCGTTGATAGAGCTTTTTAATCATCTCTGGTGTCATAAATTTATCAAGTTCTGTAAAAACTGTACCTTCCTTGACAAAACCACCATTCATAGCAGTTACAACAAACTGATCTTGGCATTCTCTGCCTTTGAAATGAGTCAAAGCTTTATCAACCATATCGTCATCCCAAGTTTGTGCTTGAAGTAATTCATTGTTTTCAAATATCCGAGCGCCGTTAGCAACTACGAGAACTACTCTATCTGCCAGATGTCCCAGTAATTGACGCATACGATGAATTTCATTTCCTGTTGCAATGACAAAACGAACTCCACGTTGGTCTAACTGATCTAAAATTTTCTCTAGGCGCGGAAGATCCAGTTGGCCTCTAGGATCTAACAAGGTTCCATCCATGTCTGTCGCAATAACTTTAATCTCCATCTCTTTCCTCTCACTCTCAATGACTACCATTTCAAACCAACATGCTCATTCATTTCTTTATAAGCCGTGTCTATCCGTTCCTTGGTATCTTCATCTAACTGACTTCGGTATTTCCCACCCTCAATGAAATCATCTAAAATATAGGTCTGGTACAGATAGAGTGGATATCCTTCGGGAGAATAAGTCCCTTTTGGTGTTCTATTGACCCAGGTAGGATGAGCTTGAGCTGTCTCGATTGTAGTCTTACCTGCCTTTTTCTTAATGGTCACATCCATGAGAACGCCACGTTCTGTCCATTTTGCATTTTCCTCATCTTGCATGGTTTCAATTCGCTGATTTGATAGGAAATTCCCCATAGAATAGATGATGAGTTTCTTATCTCCATTTTTTTCAACTGTTTCAGCTGGTTCAACAACGTGTGGGTGTCCACCGAAGATAATATCAGCTCCCCAATCGATCATTTTATGGTAGAGTTCCTTTTGCTCTGCTGTTGGTTCCAATTGATACTCAATTCCCATCTGAGGCATGACGACGGTTATGTCTGCTTCTTTTTCAGCTCGTTCAATTTCTGCCTTCATTTTTTCTTCATTGAGGTCAGAAAGATGATTATCATAGTCTTCTTTGGAAATGTATTCTTCAATACCGTTAAAACCATAAGAATAGGCCAAAAGGGCAACTTTAATCCCATTTACTTCCTTGATGACTATTGGCGCTTTGTCTCGTGGTTCATGGGTGTAGACTCCGATTGGTGTCATTCCAGCTTTTTCAATAGCATCCGCAGTTGAGATAACTCCCTCAATCTGAGAATCCAAGATATGATTATGAGCCAAGTCTAGCACTTGGTATCCAGCATCCTTTATAGCATCCATGACTTCTCCAGGTGCATTAAATAAGGGATAACCCGCAAGATAGTGGTCTTTATTTACAGTTCCTTCAAAGTCGCCAATAACTAGATCTGCTTGCTTGAACCAAGGTTTTACATACTCAAAGTTTTCATGGAAGTCATAAGTGCCATCTTCTTTTAGGGCAGTTCTATAAATCGGAATATGGTAAAGGAGGTCACCATTTGCCATGATACGCACACTTGTTTCTTCTTCCGATACAGAATTCTTCTCTTTAGAATCCGAATTCTGACTCACTGTAGTTGCATTACTATTTCCCAATGGAACTCCCTTAATCCCTTGGGTTAATAAGGTTAAGGCCATCGAGAAAGCAACAACAATCAATAAAACCACAATAACTGTTTTATTGCTCCAATGTCGGTAATTTTTGAAAAATTGGATAGACTCTTTGACAACTGGTATGCCTGATTGCTTTTGTTTTCTTCTGCTACGTTTTTCCATATCTATTCTCCTTGCTTTTTGATGCAAGTCTCCTTACCTTATTATACCACAGACAAATAGCTATTTCCCTTTATGAGCAACTTCTGTGACTTTCTTTCTCAACTATTTTGTGTTATCATGGAATTGTAATGGAAGGAAGGAGAGAAAATGTCTGCTATAGAACGTATTACAAAAGCTTCACATTTAATCGACATGAAAGATATTATCCGCGAGGGCAATCCAACCCTACGAGCTGTCGCTGAGGAAGTGACTTTCCCATTGAGCGATCAAGATATCATCCTTGGTGAGAAAATGATGCAATTTTTAAAACACTCACAAGACCCAGTTATGGCTGAAAAGTTAGGGCTACGTGGAGGAGTTGGGCTTGCAGCACCACAGCTCGATATCTCAAAACGCATCATCGCCGTGCTGGTACCAAATATCACTGAGGAAGGTGAAACACCTCAAGAAGCCTATGACTTACAGGCTATTATGTACAATCCTAAAATTGTTTCACACTCAGTACAAGATGCTGCTCTAGGCGAAGGAGAAGGTTGCTTGTCTGTTGACCGTGCCGTTCCAGGCTATGTTATCCGCCACGCTCGAGTAACTGTCGACTACTTTGACAAGGATGGCGAAAAGCATCATATCAAGCTAAAAGGCTACAACTCTATCGTTGTTCAACATGAAATTGACCACTTAAATGGTGTCATGTTCTACGACCGTATCAACGAAAAAGATCCTTTCGCAGTCAAAGAAGGTTTACTCATTTTGGAATAAAGAAAATCCCGTTCGACAACGGGGTTTTATGTTATAATAGAGCCATGAAAACAAATGATATTGTCTATGGCGTTCACGCCGTTACTGAAGCACTGTTAGCAAATACTGGAAACAAACTCTATCTCCAGGATGATTTACGAGGTAAGAATGTAGAAAAAGTCAAGGAATTGGCTACTGAAAAGAAAGTATCTATCTCTTGGACTTCAAAAAAATCACTTTCCGAGATGACTGAAGGGGCTGTCCACCAAGGCTTCGTTTTACGTGTTTCTGAATTTGCCTATACTGAACTTGAGCAGATTCTCGCTCAGACTCGTCAAGAAGAAAACCCACTCCTATTGATTCTGGATGGACTAACGGACCCTCATAACTTAGGTTCTATCCTAAGAACGGCAGATGCAACTAATGTTTCAGGTGTTATTATTCCAAAACATCGAGCTGTTGGTGTGACACCCGTAGTTGCAAAGACAGCCACTGGTGCGATTGAGCACGTTCCTATCGCTCGCGTGACCAATCTCAGCCAAACCTTGGACAAACTGAAAGAAGAAGGCTTTTGGACTTTTGGAACGGATATGAATGGAACTCCTTGCCATAAATGGAATACCAAAGGAAAAATAGCCCTCATTATCGGGAATGAAGGTAAGGGTATCTCTAGCAACATCAAAAAACAAGTGGACGAGATGATTACCATTCCTATGAATGGCCACGTACAGAGTCTCAATGCAAGCGTTGCTGCTGCTATTCTTATGTACGAAGTCTTCCGCAATCGATTATAAAAAGTTTCCAATCATCTGATTGGAAACTTTTTTAGTTGTGTTCAGTAATATATTTATAGGCTTCTTGGCCTGCAATAGCACCATCTCCAACTGCTGTTGTGACTTGGCGAAGATCTTTCTGACGAACATCCCCAACTGCAAAGACACCTGCAACACTTGTCTTCATGTGGTCATCTGTCACAATCCAACCGGACTCATCTTGGATTTGTAAATCTTTTGTAAAATCGCTAACTGGATCTAAACCAACGTAGATAAAGACTCCTCCAAAGGCCTGTTCAGTCACTTGATTTGTTTTAACATTTTCAATCACAACCGACTCAACACGATTTTCACCCTTGATTTCTTTAACGACTGAATCCCAAATGAAGTTGATCTTTTCATTAGCAAAGGCGCGGTCTTGCAAGACTTTTTGTGCACGAAGTTTATCACGACGGTGAACGATGGTTACAGATTTTGCAAACTGAGTTAGAAAAATAGCTTCTTCAACAGCCGAATCTCCTCCACCTACAACCAACAAATCTTGGTCACGGAAAAAGGCTCCATCACAAACCGCACAGTAAGAAACCCCACGGCTATTCAGTTCTTCTTCACCTAGAACTCCCAAGAGACGATGTTTTGAACCAGTCGCTACGATGACTGTGCGAGTTTCAAACTCTTCATCATCTGTGATTACTTTCTTAATATCACCGTGGTCCTCAATCTTTTCCACAAAGCCATAGAGATGCTCAACACCTAGATTTTCAAGAGGTTCAAACATCTTTTCTGCTAATTCAGGTCCACTAATATTGGCATAACCTGGATAGTTTTCAATGTCAGAGGTATTGTTCATCTGACCGCCAGGAAGGCCACCTTCAATCAAAGCAACTTTGAGATTGCTGCGAGCTGCATACAAGGCTGCAGTCATCCCAGCAGGACCTGCACCGATAATAATCGTATCGTACATTCTATTTCCTTCTTTCTTGTTGTAACTATTCTTATTCTAACGGATAAAACCCTATTTGACAACTATTAAGCCTTGAGAACCAACAAGATGCTCATGGTTGCAAAAGACAATACTGGAATTGTTAGAACTCCAATCATAATCATATCATAGAGGTGAGCCTGACGCTCCTTAGCAGTTTTATCCACACCTGATAGAGCTCTTAAACCAATCCAAATCCCTAAGACAAGTAAGACTAGTAAAATGGTCAAAACTAAACTCTCTAAATACAAAGCAAATAGCTGAACTAGCATGCTCTCTCTCATTTCTATTATTTTTAAAGAGCAAACCCAGTTAGCTTAGCCAACTGAGTTTTTCTTATCTTCTATTATATCAAATATAGGTCCGTTTGTAACTAGCAAAGAACTCTTTTGTTCGTTCTTCTTTTGGGTGGTTAATAATCTCATCAGGAGTTCCAGTCTCGATAATTTTTCCTTTATCCAAGAATAAAACCTTATCAGCTACTTGAGCAACAAATGACATATCGTGACTAACCAAAACCATGGTTTGACCTGATTTAGCGGCATTGACGATCGATTTTTCTACCTCACCAACCAATTCTGGGTCCAGTGCTGAAGTTGGTTCATCCAAGAGTAAGACGTCTGGTTTCATGGCTAGAGCACGCGCTATTGCGACCCGTTGTTTTTGCCCCCCTGACAAGTGACGTGGATAATGCTGTTCACGATCAGAAAGCCCAACCTTAGCCAACTCTTCTTTAGCAATCTTAGTTGCTTCTTCGTCTGATAGTTTTTTAACGACAACCAGGCCTTCCTTGACATTATCAAGAGCTGTTCTGCGTTCAAACAAATTGAATTGTTGGAAAACCATGGACAGTTTACGACGAAGAGTCAGAATTTCCTCTTGAGTAATTTGAGAAAAATCGACTTTAAAGTCATCAATCTGAATACTTCCGCTATCAGGAGTTTCTAGATAATTGAGACTACGGAGAAAGGTTGATTTCCCAGCCCCTGAAGAACCAATCAAGGCAACAACCTCTCCTTTTTGAATATCTAAATTCAGATGATCTAAAACGGTTTGACCTGAAAAGGACTTGCTTAAATTTGAAATTTTAATCATTAGCGAAGCTCTCCTTTCACATCTGTTTCGATAGTATCTGGCGCGGAAATAGCCATTTTTCTTTCAATAAAGCGACCAAGATTTTCAATAGCGATATTTACCACCCAGTATACAAGGGCAACTGAGATAAAGCGTTCAAAGTAGCGATAGTCTGCACCACCCAAAATCTGAGCTTGAGCAAAGATTTCTACAACACCTGCACTAAAGGCTAGAGACGTTCCCTTGGTCAAGCCAATCAAGGAGTTAATCAAGGTTGGAGTCGCTACTACCGCTGCATTTGGAATAATAACTCGACGATAAACTTGTGCACGTGTCATACCAAGACTACGAGCGGCTTCAATCTCACCTGGATTTACAGAAAGAATTGCCGCACGGAGAGTTTCGCTGGCATAGGCTGCTTCATTAAAAGCAAAGGCCACAATCGCAAATGTTGCTGCTGGAATAGCATTAATGTTTAGAGAAGTTCCCCATTGTTGATTCAATGCTTTCAGAGCTAAGGGAATCCCGTAATAGGTCAACATCAGTTGAACTAAAATTGGAGTTCCTTTTAGGAAACTAACAAAAAAGGCTTGTACTGGGTATATAAATCGAACTCGGTTGATTTTTACAATGGCAAAGACTAGGGCTAGCATGATTCCAAAAAAGGCACCAAATACTGTTAACATCAATGTTGTAGGTAATTGCTGTAGAATTCTTGGAATCCCATCAAAAACCGAACGCCAACTAAACAGTTTGCCATCCGGGATATATTGCATCAAATTTTGATACCAATCAGATGCTAAAATCGTTGTAACATTCATAGAAACATCCTCTCAAGATAATGATTCATTCTATCATACTTATGCTCTAATTAAAAATATTTGCTACGAGCATATCAGACTTCATCTATCTTCTAGTTTATCATACTTTAAAAGTAGGAGGTTATATATTTTAACTATCAAGGAGATAGAAAAAAACTAATTCAAATCCAAGTTGCTGTATGTTTTACGATAGCCAATTTGTTTTACAGCACCATTTTCAACTAGTATTGGACGTTTTAACAACATACCATCACTGGCCAAGAGTTTGGCTGCTTCTTTCTTGGATAAAGTTCCAACCTTATCTTTCAATCCTAGTTCACGGTATTTGATTCCACTAGTGTTGAAAAATTGCTTCAATTCAAATCCCGAAGTTTCGAGCCAGTTTAAAATAACCTTTTCACTCGGAGTTTCTTCTACGATATGAACATCCTTATATTCTAGTCCAAGTTGATCTAACTCTTTCTTTGCTTTTTTACAAGTTGTACATTTTGGGTATTCGATAAATTCTAACATCTTCTTCTCTTTCTATTATTTCTTCTCTTTAAATGCCGCACCTTCATGTCTCAAGAGCCAAGCCTTCTTTTCGAGTCCCCAAGCATAGCCTGTCAGACGGCCTCCAGCACCTAGCACACGATGACAGGGTACAAGGATAGACCAGGGATTGCGACCTACTGCTCCTCCAACTGCCTGAGCAGAAGCTACCTGCAAGTCCTTGGCTATTTGTCCATAAGTAACAGTCATACCAAAAGGAATTCCAAGCAAATAGTTCCAAACTCTTTTTTCAAAGTCACTTCCGACAAGAGCTAAGGGCAATTCAGACAAGTCCGGATCTTGCCCCTTAAAATAGCTATCTAAATAGGAAATGATTTGATTTAAAATAGGATGACTTTCAACGACAGTTACAGCTTTTTCAGATAATTCTCTCTCAAAATCGCTCTCTTCTTCGACCCATATCCCAAACAGATAATGGTTATCAGCTATCAGAGATAAGGTGCCAATCGGAGAACTGTACAGCATCTTTACATACTTTTTAGACATTTGATTTTAATTTCTGATAGGCCAAACGTTCCCCGTCTACAGGAACTTTCCCAACTTGTTTAAAGCCAAGCTTCTCAAAAATATGCTGCATGACTTTATTTTGATCGTGTGTATCAGAACGAAAATCTAGGTAATCAAAGCCTTCAATCAAGCCTTCCAAGAAGGTCTGAGCAACACCTTGTCCTTGCACATCACTGGCAACTGCAATACGGTGAAATACTAAGTATTCTGCTTCTTTTCCTTCCCAGTTGCCATCATAAATAGCTTCATAAGCTTTTTCTGGGCTCTTGGTTACTGCTGCATAGGCTAAGAGCTCTCCTTCTTCCAAAGCGACATAGGCTTGCCCAGAGATAATATCGTCAATAATCGTGTCCGTATTTGGATAGCCATTTTGCCACTGGGTGCTCCCAGCATCTGCCAAGCATTTCTTGGCTTCCTCAATCACTTGCATAATTGCATCAACTTCATTTGGAAAGGCTAAGCGAATCTCCATCATCTATCCTCGTTTCATACTATTTTCTCTCATCATAGCATAATTTATTTCTTTCTACAAGCACTTGAAACTTGACTTATCATTTTTAATGTTTTATAATCTAGTTATGAAAACTAGATAAAAGGAGTTGGAAATGAAAACTACTTTTTCCTATCCAAAATGGGAAGAAATTCCAAATATCAATCTCTATCTGGACCAGGTCCTACTCTATGTCAATCAAATCTGTCCCCCAGTTTCTCCCGATAAAGAGAAAGGTCTGACAGCTTCTATGGTCAATAACTATGTCAAACACGGCTATCTGACGAAACCTGAAAAGAAAAAATACCAACGGAAACAAATCGCCCGTTTGATTGCTATTACAACTCTTAAGTCCGTTTTTTCGATCCAAGAAATTGCCCAAACCCTTAATACCCTACACACAGATGCTCACTCAGAAGAACTCTACAATGCTTTTGTGGATTATATGAACGAAGACATTGACCCAGACAATCCTATTATTCAAGCAAGTTGTCAAACAGTCAAACTCTATCATCAAACACTAGCACTCGTTTACACAGAATCTGAAAAGGAGGAACCAAATGAATACTAGTTTCAAACTTAGTAAACGCCTTAGTTTTGGAGAAGAAATTGCTAACAGTGTCACTCACGCTGTCGGTGCATTGGTGATGCTCATCTTACTTCCCATTTCATCAACCTACAGTTATGAAGCTCACGGATTCTTATCATCCATCGGTGTTTCGATTTTCGTTATTAGCCTCTTTCTCATGTTCTTATCATCAACTATTTATCATTCGATGGCTTATGGTTCGACTCACAAGTATGTCCTACGTATTATTGACCATTCCATGATTTATGTTGCCATTGCAGGTTCTTATACTCCTGTCGTTTTGACTCTGATGAATAACTGGTTTGGATATCTCATTATCGCCATTCAGTGGGGAACGACCATCTTTGGCATCCTCTATAAAATCTTTGCCAAGAAAGTCAATGAAAAATTTAGTCTCATTCTCTACCTCATCATGGGGTGGCTAGTCTTGGCTATCCTACCAGCAATCATCAGCCAGACAACTCCTATCTTCTGGAGCCTCATGGTATCTGGTGGACTCTGTTACACAGTTGGAGCTGGTTTTTACGCGAAGAAAAAACCATACTTCCACATGATTTGGCATCTGTTTATCTTAGCAGCTTCAGCTTTGCAATATATCGCTATTGTTTATTATATGTAAAAAAGAGGCTGGAACAAAAGTCCTAGCCTCTCAATTGTCTTTGGATTGTCGAGCAAGACGCAGTGGTTGAGTGGGCTCTACTACGCTGATTTCATCAGCTTTTATAGCCCTACTCAACTGTGCGGAGGTGGGACGACGAAATCGAATTCTAACGGATTACCGATTTCTGTCCCACTCTCTTTTTTATTTGCACATATCGATAAAGTACTGGTGTAAGCGAACATCGTTTGTCAATTCCGGATGAAATGAGGTCACTAGCATATTTTTTTCTCGTGCTGCAACGATTTGATCATGCACTACTGCTAGAACATCAACATCTTTACCAACTTCACGAATAATAGGGCCTCGGATAAAGGTCATGGGAATGTTACCAACCCCCTTGCAGTCAGCTTCTGTATAAAAACTTCCTAACTGACGTCCATAAGCATTGCGCTCTACTAGGATATCCATCGTCGCTAAATGACTTTCCTCCTGAGAAGTGATTTGTCTCGCTAGCAAGATCAAACCAGCACAAGTTCCAAAAACCGGTAAACCTTTGAGAATAGCTTCTCTTAGGGGAGTCAACATCTGCTGATCTCGCAGCAATTTTCCCATAGTTGTAGACTCACCTCCTGGCAAAATCAAACCTGATAAGGAGTTCTGATGTTTCTGAAAATCTTCTAGGTTTCGCAGCTCAACGCTTTCCACTCCTAGTTTATCAAGCACTTTCTCATGTTCCACAAAGGCACCTTGCAAGGCCAAGATTCCGATTTTCATCTATTTTCCTCGCTCAGCCATGAGAATTTGGATTTCATTCTCATTGATACCAACCATAGCTTCTCCCAAGTCTTCCGAGATCTCAGCTAGCATTTGAGGATTCTGATAATTTGTAACAGCCTTGACAATTGCTGCAGCCCGTTTGACAGGATCACCTGACTTGAAAATCCCTGAGCCAACAAAGACCCCTTCAGCACCAAGTTGCATCATAAGAGCAGCGTCCGCTGGTGTTGCAACCCCCCCAGCTGCAAAGTTGACAACTGGTAATTTTCCATTTTCGTGGACATATTGAACTAATTCTACAGGGACTTGCAAGTCCTTGGCAGCAACGTATAACTCGTCCTCACGGAGATTTTGAATGCGGCGAATTTCTTGATTCATCATACGCATATGGCGAACCGCCTGAACGATATCTCCTGTTCCTGGTTCTCCTTTGGTACGAATCATTGAAGCACCTTCAGCGATACGACGCAAGGCTTCTCCTAAGTCTTTAGCACCACAAACAAATGGAACTTGAAATTCTTTCTTGTCTACATGGAAGCGGTCGTCAGCTGGTGATAACACTTCACTCTCATCAATATAGTCAATCTCGATTGCTTCTAAAATTTGAGCTTCAACAAAATGCCCAATTCGAACCTTAGCCATAACTGGAATGCTGACAGCTTCTTGGATTTCCTTAATCATCTTTGGATCACTCATACGGGATACACCACCCGCTGCACGAATATCAGCCGGGATTCGCTCCAAAGCCATTACCGCTGCTGCACCTGCAGCCTCTGCAATTCTTGCTTGTTCAGGGTTTTGAACATCCATGATAACGCCGCCCTTGAGCATCTGTGCCAAATTCTTATTTAATTCATAACGATTTTCAGTCATTTCTTCTTCCTCAATAGTTTTATTGGTAGCTACACTTTTATTGTAAGATAGAAATGACTACATAACAAGATTAAAAAAGTTCAGTTGTCCGGGTACAATTATCGTAAACCAAAAAAAGCACCCATATAGGGTACTTTTATTTCTTAGATTTTTTAATGCTTTTCACAAGATAAAACAGATATCCTGAAATCAGATAAGCTACAAAGATAGTGGCTGCCCATTTAAAGACAAAGCCCCAACCATGTTTGCTAGCATTCAGAAAGAAATAAGGGAAGGGACTATCCTTGGCATTAGGGACATCCATCTTTAGAACAAAACCGTTTAAGATGGCAAATCCCATATATAGCAGAGGTAAGACTGTCCATACAATGGGATCAAACCACTTATATTGACGACTCTTATCAAAAATAATTGTATCTGCTAAAAACCAGAGAGGGACAATATAATGGCAAAGGAAGTTTTCCAAACGGTAAAAATCTGTCGTCAAGGGAGCTAGCATGAAATGATAGATGACACAAGTAATCATAATACTCATAGTGACACCACCTTTGAGTCGCAAAATACCTGGACTCTGCCAACTATCACCGCCACTACGCATCTTGAACAAAAGATAAGCTGTAAAGAGTACAACCAAAAGGTTGGAAAGGACTGTATAGTAGAGCAACATCCCTAAACCACCGCGTTTGGTAATCTCCAAGTATACACCAGTAAAGGCTGCTATAAATAAAAAGATACGGCTATAAAATATTACTTTTTCATTTTTAATCATGATTAAATCTTCTTCACAAATTCTGATTTAAGCTTCATAGCTCCAAAACCATCAATCTTACAATCGATATTATGGTCACCCTCTACAATACGGATATTTTTCACACGAGTTCCTTGTTTGAGGTCTTTAGGAGCCCCTTTGACCTTAAGGTCCTTAATCAAGGTAACTGTATCTCCATCAGCTAATTTATTTCCATTTGCATCGATAGCAACAATACCTTCTTCTGCTTCAACTTGTTCAGCAGGATTCCATTCATAAGCACATTCTGGGCAGATAAGAAGTGCACCATCTTCATATACATATTCTGAATTACATTTTGGGCAATTTGGTAGTTGACTCATGTTATCTCCTTATACATTTATAATTATTTGAATGTCAAATTTTCTTTAACAGCAACTATTATACCTTAAAACAGACTATTTGACAAATCGTGGCAAAAAAAACGATTAACCCAAACTTGGTTAATCGTTTTAAAGTTTCTTATAAATGTTTTTGAGCTTCTGCTTTGATTTTTTCAACAACTTCTAGAATAGAAAGACCTGTTGTATCCAAATAGATTGCATCTTCAGCTTGTTTAAGGGGCGAAGTTTCACGATGACTATCTTTATAATCACGCGCAGCAATCTCTTCTTTCAAAGTTTCCAAATCTGTTTCGATTCCCTTTGAAAGATTTTCTTTGTAACGACGTTCCGCACGCTCATCTACAGATGCTACTAGAAAAATCTTTAATTCAGCCTGAGGCAAGACCACAGTACCAATATCACGGCCATCCATAACAATACCGCCTTGTTTAGCAATCTCTTGCTGGAGGGCTACCAGTTTCTCTCGAACAGCCGGAATAGCGGCAAAGGCAGAAACTGCGTTGGTTACTTCATTTTCTCGAATTGGATTTGTCACGTCAACATCTCCAACGAAAACAAGCTGCTCTCCATTTTCAGCACGTCCAAAGCTAATTGGATATTGCTCCAATAATTCAAGAAGTTGAGATGGCTCATCTGGGCTAATTTGGTTTTTTAAGGCGATATAAGTCGCAGCTCGATACATAGCGCCCGTATCCAGATAAGTATAGCCAAAGTCCTTAGCGATGATCTTAGCGACTGTGCTTTTACCACTTGAAGCTGGTCCATCAATAGCAATCTGAATTGTTTTCATTGTCACTCCTATCTTGTCTTAAGGACATCACCAGGATTTGCAAACCAAGTTCCTGAAGACATATGACCAGGATTTAAGGCTTCAAGTTGAGCAATAGAGATTCCAGCACGAGCTGCAATCGCTGCTTCACCTTCCCCTGGTAAAACTGTGATAGTTCCTTCAGAGTCAGTACGCGCCTCTGTATGTTCTTGTTGAGTTGTTTCTGCTTCGGTTGTCTCTGTTGACTGAATAGTAGTAGTAGCCACTGTTGTAACTTCTTCTACTTTTGGAGCTGAAGAATCATAAAAATCTTTCAGAGCTGAAGTGCGGTCGCTTCCACCTGATGATAAGTAGACTAACACAACTACCATACCAACAACAATAACAAAGAAAATAATAGCTAAAACAGTTAAAATACGATTCGCAACGACACCTGATCCTTTTTTGTTTCGTTGACGACGCTCTGTTCTTGATTCCTCTTCTTGGTTTTCATAAATATCTTCTTGCCACGGTTCCTTTTCCATACCTTACTCCTTGAGTTTTTTTTAGTTTCTTATTACAATATAAATATGAAGATTAGACTTATACCTGAACGTTGCATCGCTTGTGGGCTCTGCCAAACTTATTCAGATTTATTTGACTACCATGATAATGGTATCGTCCGTTTTTACGATGATCCTGAGCAATTAGACCGAGAAATTACTTGCAAAGACGACATTTTAGAAGCCGTTAAATATTGCCCTACTCGTGCTCTGATCATAGATGAATCCTAACATTTAATGGAATATAAATCGCTATTTTCCACTCCTTCTAGTTTAGCATATTTTTCTAGAAAATTATAGTTTTTTGCTAGCTATTTTTATACAATTTTTCTTTTATTTCTTCCAGTATTTCAATAACCAATAAACTGTTCTTTTAAGACATTTTTCTATCACTTAAGCACTAATCAAATTTTTTATTTCAACCACATATAAAGTTATAAAAAAAGAGGAATGACTTCCTCTTTTTTTGTTTAATCAAACGATTAGTCTTCAAATCCATTTGGATGTTTACTTTGCCAACGCCATGCATCTTCACACATTTCTGTAATACCAAGTTCTGCTTCCCATCCGAGCTCTTCCTTAGCTTTTGCTGGGTCTGAGTAGCAAGCTGCGATATCACCTGGGCGACGTTCAACGATACGATAAGGAATTGGGCGCCCAACTGCTTTTTCCATATTTTGAATAATTTCAAGAACGGAGTAGCCTTTTCCAGTACCAAGGTTATAAACATTGAGTCCTGAGCCTTTTTGAAGCTTCTTAAGGGCTGCAACATGTCCTTTGGCTAAGTCAACAACGTGGATATAGTCACGAACACCTGTTCCATCTTCTGTATCGTAGTCGTCACCGAAAACTTGAACTTGTTCTAACTTACCAACTGCGACTTGTGTGACATACGGTAGAAGGTTGTTTGGAATACCATTTGGATTCTCTCCCAGGTCTCCACTCTCATGGGCACCGATTGGATTGAAGTAACGAAGCAAAACAACGTTCCACTCTGAATCTGCTTTATGGATATCTGTCAAGATTTCTTCCAGCATAAGCTTGGTACGTCCATAAGGGTTGGTAGCTGAAAGTGGGAAATCTTCTAGGATTGGAACAGTATGTGGATCTCCATACACCGTTGCTGAAGAGCTGAAGATAATGTTCTTACAGTTGTTTTCTTCCATTGCTTTTAAAAGACTCACTGTACCAGCAATATTGTTATCATAGTAGGCAAGAGGGATACGAGTTGACTCTCCAACTGCCTTCAAACCTGCAAAATGGATAACTCCTGTGGGCTCTTCCTGTTTGAAAATGTCACGAAGTGTATCTGTATCGCGGATATCAGCTTCATAAAAAGGAATCTCAACTCCTGTAATTCTTTCCACTACTTCTAAGCTTTTACGGCTACTGTTGACCAAATTATCCACCACGACAACTTGATGTCCAGCTTGGACCAGTTCAATGACAGTGTGAGTTCCAATAAAACCTGCACCACCTGTTACCAAAATCTTTTCTTGCATCATTTTTCCTCAATTCTTGAATTATTTTTTTTATTTTACCATTTTTACAAGGGAATGTCATTTGCAATCCCAATATCTTCGTAAAAAGGAAGTAAAAGTGAATCTTTCTCTATTTTTGTTTAACATATTTATCAATCGGGTAATCATTTGGATCTAGCTTTCCAGTTCTTCCTTGAATTAATTCAGCCAAATGATAACCAATAAGTGGACCAGTTGTAAGACCCGATGAGCCCAATCCACTTGCTGCATAGACTCCTGATAAGTTTGGCACCTGTCCAAAAAATGGAGAGAAGTCACTAGTGTAGGCACGAATTCCCACGCGTTCACCACTAATCATTGCATCTTTTAAGCTAGGATAAAACGAACTTGCTGCTTCAGCCATTTGCTGGAGCAACGTTTTATCCACTGTCAGGTCAAATCCCATATCATTTTCATGAGTAGCACCTAGAGATAGTTTTCCACCTGGAAATGGAATCAAATCCCATTCGCCTTCCGGCATGACAACAGGATAAGATGCCATGTCTAAATCAACTTGATAATCTCGGAGTTGTCCTTTTTGTGGGCGAACATCAACCTCATAACCTAAGGGTTCTAATAAATGACCGATCCAAGCACCAGTTGACAAGATAACTTTGTCAAAAATGAGATTGTCTATTTGATAACCCGAAACTATAGGTCTTAAACTAACCTCTTTCTTTATAACCTTAACCTGACTAGCTTCAAGTAAACGACTGACTAAGAGTTGCCCATCTACTCGAGCTCCTCCAGAAGCATAGAGCAATCTCTCGAATCCTTCTAGACCAGGAAATAAGTTACTTGCAGTCGCTTGATCTAAAATGGCTAATTCCCCAATCAAGGGAGATTCATCTTTACGTTGCAGAGCCAGTTGATAGAGTTCCTCTAGTTTGGAGTCGTCTTTTTTAAGGAGAAAGACCCCGGATCGCTGATAAAAATCAACTTTTTGACCAGATTTCTCTAAGTCAGCTAATAAATCCACATAGAAGTCTGCTCCCAAGCGTGCCATCTTGTACCAGGCTTTATTGCGACGTTTAGAAAACCAGGGACTAATAATACCAGCTGCTGCCTTGGTCGCCTGTCCTAGTCCATGGTCAAAGACAGTTACTTCCACATCAGCTTCTTTAGAGAGATAATAGGCGGCTGTGGCCCCTACAATTCCTGCTCCAATAATGGCAACTTTTTTCATTGTTTTTACCTTCTAACTAGATATGGTGGAATGGATTGGTAGAAGCTTGACTTGCGATAACTTCTAGCGCCCAAGCATTTTCTTTCTTCCATTCGTTCAAAAGCGCTGCAATTTTTTCAATAAAGAGCACCTCAATATAATGCCCAGGGTCCAGAGCCAACAGGCCATCTGATAGCATGTCCTGAGCTGTATGGTAATAAATATCACCAGTGATGTAGACATCAGCACCTTTTGCTAAAGCATCAGGATAGAAAGATTGCCCACTACCACCACAAATAGCAACCCTTGAAATTTGCTTTCTTAAATCACTATCTTGATAATAGACCATTCGTAAACTATCTAGAGCAAAGACTTCTTTGACAACCTTAGCAAATTCTTCAAAAGTTTGAGGCTCAATATTTCCAATGCGTCCAATCCCTCGTTCAGGACCTGTCTCTTGTAAATAAGTCGTATTCTCAATGCCTAGCATCTGGCAGAACCAGTCATTAAGGCCGTTTTCAACGATATCAATATTAGTATGACTAACGTAAACTGCAATATCGTGCTTGATGAGATCGATATAAATTTGATTTTGAGGTCGATCGGCAACCAAGTCCTTGATTGGACGGAAAATTGGCGCGTGCTTGACGATAATCAAATCAACATCATTTTCAATAGCTTCTGCCACTGTTTCTTCACGAATATCAAGGGCAACCATGACCTTTTGAATATCCTTATCTAGGCTACCAATTTGCAGACCACGACTATCGCCTTCCATAGAAAATTCTTGAGGACAATAGGCTTCATAACGTTTAATCACTTCACTTGCTTGCATGGAGCACCTCCTTGATGGCTTGAATTTTATCTGCTAGAACTTGACGTTCTTCCTGATTTTTTTCTGGGATTTGGCCTAGGGCAAACTCCAACTTCTCAGCTTCTTTTTGCCACTTCTGGACAAATGCCTGACTAACTTCTCTTGCTAACAAAGGACCAAAGCGGGCATCTCTTGCTGACAACTTCATTTCTCCCGCTTCCACAACCAGAATTTCATAAAACTTACCAGCTTCTTCTAGGATGCTTTCTGCAATAATTTGAAAACCGTGGTCTTGTAGCCAACTACGCAAGTCGTCCTCACGATTATTGGGTTGAAGAATCAAACGCTCAACATGAGCTAGTTTGTCAAATCCCTCTTCTAAAATCGAAGCGATCAAACGACCTCCCATTCCTGCAATAGTGATCACCGAGACCTGGTCATTTTCTTCGAAAGCTGCCAAGCCATTGGCTAAGCGAACCTGGATTTTCTCAGACAAACCGTGACTTTCAACATTTTTTACCGCAGATTGGTAAGGACCTTCTACGACCTCGCCTGCAATGGCACGCTCGATGTGACCTTTTTCAACTAATTCAATCGGTAGATAAGCATGGTCGCTCCCCACGTCAAGTAAAACGGCTCCTTGAGGCACAAAGGAAGCTACCGTTTCTAATCTCTTTGAAATCATCTTCTCTCACTTTCAAAAACTCTATTCCCCTTTATTATACCATATTTTAGCTAGCAATCCTGCACCTAAAAAAGACTGCAACCATCGATTGCAGTCTTTCTTTATTTTCTCATTTGATAACGACTTGTCAGGATGAAAATCACAATAAAGATGAACATCATGATACCATATACTGGTAGTGTTTGAGCTGTCAGTGTTGAAATTTCCAGTAGTTTTTGAATTCTTGGAAATAGAGCTGTTCCAAGGAAGCCTCCAATAGACCAGACAATCAAGAGAACTCGCCAAAGGGTAAATGGCAAGCAAGCTCTCACTACAGACATGAAACCAATTGATGCCAATAGATAATACAGAATGGTCGAAATTTCAATGGCCGACCAGCCTTGACTTGTTCCAAAAATTTTAATAAACAGAACACTAAAGACTACCATCAAGGCACTTGGTAAAGCACGGAGCATGGATTTTCTGAGGAAATTATGTTCAACAGGTTTGATGTTTCTCTCAAAAGTCAATACGAACGGTGGAAATCCTTCCACAAACTGGTCAATCATGGTAATTTGAATAGGAATGAATGGGAAAATCAAAATCCATTCCGGACGTCCCAACAAAGCACTGGCAATACAGATAACTGCTAGCAAGAAGGAATAGATGGTCTTGATCAAGAAAATCGGAGCAATGTGGGCAATGTTATTGACCACACGACGACCTTCAAAGAGAATCTCAGGAACATCATTGAAATCTGAATTCAAGAGGACCAGATTTGCAATCTGACGAGTTGCTGGGTCTCCTTCAGCCATAACGATGGAACAGTCTGCCTCACGGAGAGCTAGAATATCATTGACACCATCCCCTGTCATTGCAGTAGTATGACCTGCTTTTTTCAGAGTTTGGATAATCAGTTTCTTTTGATGAGGTGAAACACGTCCGAAAATGGCTGTTTCCTCAGCCATGGCTATCAATTCTTCATCAGTAATCTTCGAACAATCTACATAGCTATGATAGTCTGCAAATCCTGCTTTTTGAGCAATGCTTGAAACGGTGACTGGATTATCACCAGAGATGATTTTCAGTCCCACTTCCTGAGAACGAAGATAGTCTAGAGTTTCAGCAGCTCCTTCTCGGATTGGATCTAGAATCTCAAGCAGAGCCAAGGCTTGAATATCAGATGGTTTCTGTGGTTTTTGATGATCAAGTTTTTCTTGACTGAGAGCTAACACCAAGACACGAGATCCTCGTTCAAGAGCTTCTCTAGCTTGAGGAACTTCAGCATCCAACAACATCTCCGGTGCGCCTAGGAAAACAGTTCCTAGACCTTCCAACTCCATTGCTCCCCATTTTCGATCACTTGAAAATGGAAGGCTAGAAATCATCGGATAAGCTACCTCTCCCGCAAAACGCGTTCGGATAGCTTGAGCTGTTGGATTTTTATCCCCACTGTGTGCCATATAACTAGTTAGTATTTTAGCAATGGCATCCTTATCGTAAGCTTGAGTAAGGGGAAGGACAGTCTCAAGCTGCATCTTCCCTTGAGTGATGGTCCCTGTCTTATCCAGACAGAGCATATCCACTCGTGCCAAGGTTTCAACAGAATACATTTCTTGTACTAAAACCTTTTTAAGTCCTAGTTTTATCACTGCAGTCAAAAGCGAAGTTATCGTCAGTAAAGCGATACCTTTAGGCAACATCCCTAAAAGAGCTGTAGATGAATTGACTACAGAAGACTTCAGCGGCAAACCTTTTAAGACTAAAGCTTCAAGCAAAAGAGCAATTCCAAAAGGAATAATGATTTTCCCGGTAAAGCCAGCTAGTTGGTCTAGCGATTTCATGATACGTGAGTTGATTGGCTTTACCGTTTTAGCTTCAAGCATGAGCTTAGCTGCGTAGTTGTCCGCCCCCACATGTTTGACCTTGGCAAAGACGGAACCACTGACAAGAAAGCTACCTGACATCATTAAGTCTTCAACTTCCTTTTGGACCAAGTCGCTCTCACCTGTTAACATGGCTTCGTTGACCTCAGCAAAACCTTCTAATACAATGGCATCACTTGGAATCTGATCTCCTGCTGACAAGCGAATCACATCGTCTAAAACAAGTTCTTCGGGGTCCAAAACTATCTCTTGTCCATCACGAATTGTCGTAATCTTTTCTTTATTCAAGAGATTGAGTTTATCAACCATATGTTTAGCACGTAGCTCAGTCACAATTCCTGAAAAAGCATTAAAACAGATAACTGCAAAGAAAACGAGGTTGCTCCAAGCTTGAACAAAGGCGAGCGCTAGGGCAATGGCAAAATTTAAAGCATTGAATAAAGTAAAGACATTTCTCTTCACTATCTGCCAAGTACTCGTGCTAGCAGAAGCCTTAAAATCATTGACTAGTCCCTGTTTCTGACGATCTTTAACTTCTGATTGGCTTAAGCCCATAATTTTATTTTTATCCATAAATTCTATCATATCATTTTTTTTTAAATAATTCTAATTTCATATAAAAGAGCTTTTCAGACTATACAAAAAACATTTGCCTGTCCTAGTATGATAAGGTATAATAAAAGAAAGAAAACTGAAGGAGACACCATGTTTTATACTTATCTACGTGGGTTGGTTATGTTGATTCTATGGTCAATCAATGGAAATGCTCACTTTCACAATACTGACAAAATTCCAAGTATGGATGAGAATTATATCCTTGTTGCCCCTCATCGTACTTGGTGGGACCCCGTCTACATGGCTTTTGCAACCAAACCAAAACAATTTGTTTTTATGGCAAAAAAAGAACTCTTTTCAAATCGTATCTTTGGGTGGTGGATTCGTATGTGCGGTGCCTTCCCTATCGATCGTGATAACCCAAGTTCTTCTGCTATCAAATATCCAATCAATGTCCTTAAAAAGAGCAATCGCTCACTGATTATGTTCCCAAGTGGTAGTCGCCATTCCAACGACGTTAAGGGTGGTGTTGCTCTGATTGCAAAAATGGCTAAGGTTCGTATTATGCCGGTTACTTATACCGGCCCTATGACTCTAAAAGGACTCATCAGCCGCGAACGAATTGATATGAATTTCGGAAATCCTATTGACATCTCAGACATCAAAAAGATGAATGATGAGGGAATTGAGATGGTTGCAGATCGCATCCAATCTGAATTTCAACGCCTGGATGAGGAAACAAAACAGTGGCACAACAATAAAAAACCAAATCCACTCTGGTGGCTCATCCGTATCCCGGCCTTGATCCTCGCAATTATTATCGGAATTCTGACGATCCTCTTTACCTTTGTTGCAAGTTTTGTTTGGAACCCAGATAAAAAGAGAGAGCAATTACAATAATCGAATCTTCACAAGCCCAAGTTTCTTACTTGGGCTTTTCCAATGAGTTAAGCTACTAATTAGCATATTGACAAAAACTTCAATCTATAGTATACTTTCAAAGTAAGCTGATTTAGCTCAGTAGGCAGAGCGCATCCATGGTAAGGATGAGGTCGCCGGTTCGATCCCGGCAATTAGCATCATTCATCAGTTCCTATTTAAGGAGCTGTTTTTTCTTGACAAAGTATTGGCCTCTATAGTACAATAAAGTCTGCGATGAGTCGATATGTAGCGAAAGCTACAATTGCGCAAAGGAGGTCATAACGCAGGAGCGGACCTTGAGAAATTGTGTGAACCAGTTTCTCACATGGAGATGCCTCTCACACTCTCTGGTTTTCCAGAGAGTTTTTTTCTTGTCCTAAACGAATGAGGTTCTGGACCTTATGAAACAAAAAAAGACCTATCACACAAGCTGGAAAGCTTGATATGATAGGTTTTTAATGTTAGATTAACGTACTGTACGGATACGCATTGTATTTGTACGAACAGCTTCTCCAAGTGGTACACCTGCAACGATAACGATGTCGTCACCAGATTGTACAAGACCTGCTTCAACTGCTTTACGTTCAGCAATTTCAAACATGTCATCAGTTGATGATGGAACTTCTGTCAACATTGGGATAACACCCCAGTTCAACATCAATCCACGTTCTGTCAATTCGTCAAATGTCAATGCCAAGATATCAGCGTTTGGACGGTATTTAGAGATCAAACGTGCTGTATGACCAGTCTTAGTCAAAGTTACAACCAATTTAATATCCATTGAGTTTGTAGCGTCTTTAACTGCTGAAGCCATAACTTCTGTTTTAGAGTTACGTTCAAATGAATCTGAGTTCAAACGTCCGTATTCGTTAAGAAGAGTTTGAGCGTTCTTGTCGATTGTAGCCATTGTACGAACAGACTCAAGTGGGTATTTACCGTTTGCAGACTCACCTGAAAGCATAGTCGCGTCAGTTCCGTCGATAACAGCGTTAAATACGTCTGATACTTCTGAACGAGTTGCACGTGGTTTTTCAGTCATTGTTTCAAGCATGTTTGTTGCAGTGATAACAACTTTACCAGCAGCATTCACTTTAGTGATAATCATTTTTTGGTAAACTGGAACCATTTCGAATGGTACTTCGATACCCATGTCACCACGAGCGATCATGATACCGTCAGCAGCTTCAATGATTTCGTCCAAGTTATCGATACCTTGTTGGTTTTCGATTTTAGCGAACAATTGAACGTGACCGTTACCAGTTTCTTCACAGATTGCACGAACTTCGTTCACGTCTTTAGCAGTACGTACGAATGAGATCGCGATGAAGTTGATACCTTGTTCAAGACCGAAGCGGATATCATCGTTATCACGTTCAGCAAGAGCTGGGAAAGGAATTTTAGTATTAGGGATGTTTACACCTTTTTGTTTAGCGATAACACCGTCATTTTCAACTTCAACTACGAATTCACGAGTTGCGTCGTCTTTTTCTACAACGCGAAGACCCAATTTACCATCGTCAACCAATACTTGACGACCAACTTCAACGTCATCATAGATGTCAAGAGCACCTGCAACGTTCAATGCAATCACTTCACGAGTTGATTTGATTCCTTGTTTAGTTGCAACACGGATTTTTTCACCAGTTTTGTATGAGTACTCTTTAGCTTCACCTTCGAACAATTCAGTACGGATTTCTGGTCCTTTAGTATCAAGAAGGAAACCAACTTTTTTACCTGCAAGTTTTTCAGCAAGTTTAACAGTTGCCATACGCTCACCTTGTTCTTGGTGGTCACCGTGTGAGAAGTTGAAACGGAAAGTGTTAGCTCCTGCTTCAATCAATTGAGCAATGTTTTTAGCTGAAGCTTCAACGTCAAGTTTTTCACCCCAGTATCCGTCATCACCGAATTTTTTACCACCACGGATTTCTACCGCAGGACCCAAAGTTGCAACGATTTTTACACGTTTGTTCATGATTTTTGTGACTCCTTTATATAATTCGACCTTTAATGGTCATTTTACCAGATTAGTTAAAGTTGATTATGACAAGCTCTTGTTCAAATCAGAAAGTTCAAGGTCTGCTTTATGAGGATTGTTAACGACAATCTTACCGTCAGCTGTTAAGCTAAACAAAGCTCCCTCTTCTGCTGTTCCAAGAATTGGATTTTCAACCATTTTCTCGTTACGAATACCGACAGCGACTCCACCGATTCCTTGTTTAAGAAGTTTAACGGCGTGTGCTCCCATGCGTGACGCTAGGACACGGTCACGAGCAGTTGGTGATCCACCACGTTGGATGTGGCCAAGTTCAGTTACACGAAGGTCACTTGTATCGCCAGCTTCTTTTAGTTTTTGACCAAATTCAGCCGCTGACATAACACCTTCTGCTAAAACGATAATGTTGTGTTTCTTACCGTGTTCATATCCAGCTTTGATGCTTGCTACGATATCTTCAAATTTGAAACCTTCTTCAGGGATGATGATTTCATCAGCACCTGTTGCGATACCTGCCCAAAGAGCGATATCACCAGCATTACGTCCCATTACTTCAACAACGAAAGTACGACGGTGACTTGATGATGTATCACGAATCTTATCGATCGCATCCATAGCAGTTGTTACTGCAGTATCAAATCCGATTGTAAAGTCAGTACCTACGATATCGTTATCGATTGTTCCAGGAAGTCCAATAGCAGGGAATCCATGCTCGGTCAAGCGCATAGCCCCATGATAAGAACCGTCACCACCGATAACTACGACACCTTCGATACCGTGTTTTTTCAATTGCTCAATCCCTTTAAGTTGACCTTCGAGTTTCGCAAACTCAGGGTAACGAGCAGAGTGAAGGAAAGTACCACCACGTGAAATGATGTCTCCTACTGAAGCAGCATCAAGTGGATAAATTTCACCAGCAACCATACCAGCGTATCCATCATAGATACCAAAAACTTCCATTCCTTCTGAGATTGCTTGACGAACAACTGCACGAATGGCAGCATTCATACCTGGGGCGTCCCCACCACTAGTCAAAACAGCAATACGTTTCATTTGGTTTTGCTCCTTTTTCTTTTAACATTCTAACTGATTATACCATATTTAAAGTTAAAATTCTTTTATTTTCATTGATTTTTAACGATAAATCGTTTTCATGACAATTTGTTCTAAAGATTCTTGTAAGCCTGCGTCTTTTGTAACCATATAACCAGGCAAAAGAACATTTTTTTGTTCATTTTCATAACGTATGATCACGGGAATTTGTCCCTTATACTGTTCTAAAATATGATAAATTTCAGAATCGTGATCATGATTGGCAACTTGAATCCAAAAACGTTCACTCACTGCCTCTTTTAGATCATTCAAGACTAATTGAAGACGGCCGTCCCTAGCCTGAACTTTCCCGTTTAGATAATAGAAACTACCTTCGTGTAAGAGATTTTTAAATTGGCGATACTGATTCGAAAAAACAGTAACCTCCAGATTTGTTTTACTATCACTGACTTTCAAAAAGGCCATGTTTTCACCTTTTTTAGTTCGGATCACACGAATCGATTGAATCTCAACGAGCACTGTAGCTGTCTGACCTTCGGACAGTTCAGACAGACTCACGATTGGATACAAAGGATTCTTTGCTAGGGATATCAATGGGTGTTGGCTGATTCCAACTCCTAACCATTCCTGCTCTTTTTGGAATTTCTCAATATTTGAAAAGTCCTCTGTATCTGTCCAACTATAGCTAGAATCTGCAAAGAGGCTACCTAACTCTTCTACAAAGATAAATAGACTTGGTAGGTTGGTCAGGATTTTTTGACGATTTTTCTCAAAGTTATCAAACAAACCAACTTCTACCAGAGGATTTAATAAACTCTCCTTTTGATAATTTTTCGGTAATCGTGTGATAAAATCTTCAACACTAGAAAATGGACGATTCTCGATAATCCAATAGGCAAAATCACGAGGCATTCCCTTAATGCTCTTAAGACCTAGATGAATTGTCTTATCTGATAACTTATCTTGATATGGAACTGTATTGATAGAAAGCGGTGCTAATTCAAAGCCCATATCCAAAGCATCTACAATATAATCACTACTCGCATAGTTCAACATCACTTGGTAGAAAATTGACGGGTAATGTGTTTTGAAATAAGCAAGCTGAAAAGCTAAAGCTGCATAAGCATAAGCATGCGAACGGTTAAAACCATAACCAGCAAATTTCTCCATGACAGCAAAGACTTCTTGAGCCTCTTCTTTTCCATGCCCTTTTTCGAGTGCCCCTTGGATAAAACTCTCCTCCATCCGATGCATCTCTGTAGCATTCTTTTTCCCCATGGCACGACGCAAAATATCGGCTTTCCCAAGGCTAAAACCAGCATAACGCTGAGCTACTTGCATCACCTGTTCTTGATAAAGCATGATGCCATAGGTTGGAGCCAGGATATCTTGCAAAACTGGGTCAAGAACGGTCACTTTTTCTTTGCCATGTTTTCTAGCCACAAAGTTATCGATATAGTCGCTCGCACCTGGTCGGTTCAAAGAAGTCGTCGCCACTACTTCTTCAAAGTTTTGTGGCTTCACTCGTTTCAATAAACGTATAGCTCCAGGTTGCTCAAACTGAAAGATTCCCTTGGTCTTACCAGCTGCAAAGAGCGCTAAGGTTGCCTTATCCTCAAGGTCAATATCCTCAATCTTTAGTAAAATCCCTTGAGTTTCAAGTAAGAGTTCTTGCATTTTTTGAGCAAAGGTTAGGTTTCGGAGGCCCAAGAAATCCATTTTGAGCAAGCCATTTCCTTCAACTCCATGAGCATCATACTGAGTAATCAGCATATCCTCCCCATACTTGAGAGGAATGTAATCTGTTAGATTTTTGTCACTAATAACGACTCCAGCAGCATGGATAGAGGTCTGTCGTGGATAGCCTTCTATCTTTTTAGCAATAGAGAAGGCCTTTTGGTACTCAATCTTACTCTGAATGATCTGTCTAAAACCTAGATTTCCTTCATAGGCTGTCGTTAGAGTATCTTTGGAACCAATTTTTTTGGTAATAGCTGTCAACTCATACTCAGGTACGCCATAACGTTTGAAGATATCTCGAATGGCTTGCTTGGCTCCAAAGGTCGAATAAGTGACAATCTGAGCAGCATGGATACTACCATAACGGTCACGAACATAGCGAATAAACTCTGGACGATAGATATCTGGAATATCAATATCGATATCTGGCATGGTGTAGCGTTCACGATTCAAGAAGCGTTCAAAGATAAGATTCTTAGCTACTGGATCAATACCAGTGATATCTAGGGCATAGGCTACTAGACTTCCAACTGCGGATCCGCGTCCCATCCCCATATAATAACCCTGAGAACGGCCAAAACGTAAGAGATCCCAAACAACCAAGAAATAGTCATCAAATCCCATATCATGAATCACAGACAGTTCTTCTTCTAAACGTTCCTGATAGACTGAATCAAGCAAGCCTTTTTGCTCCAAGCCCTTGATAGCTCTCTCCCGAAGTTCTTCGACAGCAGGTCTCTCTGGATTGAAACGTGGAAGTTTGAGACTACTATCAATCTCGTAGGAAGTTTCCTTAATCAATCTTGCAAGATTATCCAGTGCGTTTGGAAACTTCTCTTGGAAAATCTGTTCAAGACGGTCAGCCGGTAAAAACAAGCCCTGTTGCGATTGAACATCAACCTCTCTCAGGGTCACATTTTCTTTAATCGCTTTAAGCATCTGTAGAGCTTCTAAATCCTCAGACTCGAAAGAGTTAACACGATAAAGAGGGAGAATGGGGTGAGAAACAGTCAATTGAGGTGTATCTGGATACACTCCGATATAGTAGTCATGCCCTAAGTCCAAGGAATCAACTTCAGGATAGTAAGGAACAATGACACAAATATCTTCAAGGTAGGAAGAAAAATCAGCCCATTCTTTTTTACCTGTCATTTTTCGTGACGATATCTTCATCAGGTTTCGATAACCATGGTTTGACAGGGCTAGAAAACGTAGATTGAGCACTTCTTCTTTATGATGAACTGTCATCTCAAGTCCTAATAAGGGCTGCATTCCCTGTTTTTGGCATTCTTTGATGAAATAATAGGCTCCATAGAGATTGTCTTCATCCATGATTCCAAGTGATGAATAACCATATTCTTTCCCTAGGCTGACATATCTCTTGATTGAAACCATACTCTCCATGAAACTATAGACAGTTTTTGTATCTAGTTGGGCAATCACTCACTACCACCTCCCTTATTCTCTTTATATTATACCATTTTAGAAAATAGAAACACAATTTCTTTCTAATCATTAAACTAAAAAACCATAGCCTAAAAAGCTATGGTTTTCTGATATGAAATAAGTTCGAAGAAGAGTTGCGCCTAGCTTTTTTAACTTAGTTACTTGTATCTTTGTTACTTGTATCTTTCGTTAAAAATATTCCGATTAGAACTAGAACGAGTGAGAGATAAGGAAAGACCCTAAACATCTGCCAATCCGGATCGAATGCTAAGAGTCCTGAAAGCAAATAAAACCCTGCACTCGTATACAAGACGGTTTTACTTACTTTCTTGATTCCTACCCTAGTTAAGACAGTTGCTATAGCGTATGCAATTAAATTAGGACCTAGAAAAATCAAGAATACAAATCCCCATGGACCAGCATATAAAGCAAGAGATATAAATAGAAGAATATAGGTAAGTGCCAAATAAAATGAGAAAGATAGAAGAGTCGAAGGTTTCTTGACTGCTTTTGGACCATTCTTCATATCTTCAACTGAATTATTCTCTACAATTAGTTTATCTTCTTTGTTTAGCTCTTCATTTGGATTTTGGTCTGACATTTTGTTCTCCCACTAATTTGTTAAGTTATTTTTATTATATCCCAATTTGTAAAATTAAGCTAGACTGAAAAAGCCATCTAGGTTAGCCTCAGATAAACTACAACATTTATCTGAAAGAAACTAACATAAATGACCTACACTACTCCCTATCAAGTTTTTTCTGAGTCAGGTGAGATTGCCTAACTTAATTTGATAGATGAGGAGTTTTTATTATTTTTCACGAATTACTTCTACCTTGTATCCATCTGGATCTTTAACAAAGTAATAGTTTGGTTGAGTCCCTGGAAGTCCATTAGGTGCTGTTACTTCGTAACCTTTGTCACTATGTTCTTTATGAAGAGCTTCAAGGTCAGGTGTGCTTAAAGCGATATGCGCAAAACCGTCACCCACAACATATGGTCCGTGATCATAGTTGTATGTCAACTCCAATTCATAATCATCACCATCAAGACCTAGATAAACAATGGTAAAAGCGTGTTCTGGGAAGTCCAGACGACGCAATTCCTTAAATCCAAAAGCATCTTGATAAAAAGCAATTGATTTTTCAAGATTTTCTACTCGCAAGCAAGTATGTAGCATTTTTGAAGCCATCTTCATTACCTCTTTCATTTTTATAGTTCAATTATACCTTTTATTAGAAAAATTTACTAGGAATTAAAACTATAGGACTCTACTCTATGGTTCAGTTCCAGTCAGCACTTTCACGATTTTCCTTACGAATATTTCGCACCAACAACAGCAAGATAAGAATAAAGAGTCCTTCTAAAAAGTAGAAAGCAAACTCACTATTCATAATTAGTAAATCTTTTTCAAAAAAAACTTTGCTAAAATCTGGTATAGGTGTGAATAGGATTCTAAATACGCGTCTTAAGAAAATAAATATCTGCAATCCATAAATCATAAAGGCCTTTTTAACACCAATTACTAAACGCTGTTCTTTTGTAAAATAAGACAATGCGATTCCATTTAATAAGAGTAATAACGTTAATCTTAGAGTTTCATTTCTAAGAATAACTGGATTAAAAAGATTTAATCGACTGTGAGTGAGAGGAAATAATTGAAAGAATATAATACCCATTATAATTGGCAATAAAATTCCCTTCAATGAAGGTGGCAATCCTATTTTATATCTTGTAAAATATAGAATACCAACCACTATCATAAAAATAAAGATGTAACATATCGCAACATATGAAATTATTTCGCTTTGGTTTACCAGAGAAACTAGAAAACCGGCAGATAGAAACAGTCCCAGTGGAACTAACTTGTCTAAAGAAACATCCACTCTCATACCGTAACGTACCTGGAATCCATCGATTATAGAAAAAATAGTTATAAAAAATAAACAAGCAATGAGACCAAGCGGAACAACTGGAACAAAGGAAAGTAGTATCACTGCTAAAACCCACAGATTTCTATTGTAATAAAATTTAATTTTTGATCCTCGAGCGTTGAGACCTTCTTTGATTGGTTGGTCTAACCTCCTATGCATGTAGTAATTATAGAGAGAAATCATTCCTATATAAAGCCATTTATTTGAGCCAGGTTCATCATAGACACTTAACAGCAAACTGACAATAGTTAAAGCGGCATAAGTAATGATTAGAAGCCTATTTTTTACCACTTCTTTTTTTATCCAAGCAAAATAGGATACTTTAGAATTTGGATGGCAGAGTTGATAAGCATAGCTGGTCATCTCTTCTAGTTTTTGATCTGTCTCCTCTGTCATCAAGTGGGGAGCCGTACTTGAGGTATGGAATTGTCCCAATATAAACTTCAACAGTTCTCCATCTGTAAAACGTTTATACCCCTTATAAACTTGTTCAAAAAAGATAGGATAAATACGAGGTTTCTCTTTATAGACTTGTGTCCAAATTGTCCAATCATTGATGCGTTTCTCATCTTTTAATAATTTATCGACAAAGAGATAACCTTCGTAATACCAGAAATCAAACTTCTCTTTTACATTGATTTGATATTTTTTTATAACCCAAGGATAAGAATGAATTTCTTTCCAGAAACTAAATTTTTTCAGATAAGGATTTTCTTCATCCGTGATATGGTCCCTTACAAATCCAAATACAAGATCCAGAACCTTGTCATTTGTAAAGGGATAAACATCGATTTCCTCTAATAATTGAAGTAAGAGAGATTTATCCTGGGTGGTTTCAAGGAGATAGTTCCAAGCTTCTACAAGTCTATCTTCATCTTGATATGAACTATAAACCAGGAGATATAGAGCCTCTTCAAGGTCTGCAGGATTTAACAAATTATAGCGATGAATATCGAATGGTTCGTCTGCATCTGCTTTTAATTCCTCAAAGTAAGCCAGAAGTTCATCATAAGCCTTTTGTTCCTCTTCTCCCACCTCTGGTTTAAGCTTCTCCAAGATATAGGTCAAAACTGGAATACTAGTAATCATTTGTTTACTGCTATTCAACAGAAAAAGGACCGTACTAGGAGAAAAAGATTCTTTGAAAAATGTTATCCAAACCTCTATTTGATTGGCTTTTTGGGAATCTTCAAGGATTGCTTGACATAAACGAAAAGAAGCATATAATTTCGCAATTTCTTTTTTTGCATCTTCAGGAGACTCTCCATTTTTGTAGGCAGTAGCTCTTTTAACCTTCCAATGCTTCAGTTTATAGTAATACCCCCAGTACTTAAAGTCAGGTACATACTCTTCCAGTAAGGGAATGATGATAGAGAATTGCTCAGGTTTATCAAAAATATAAACATCCATTTCCTCTAAAACGGATTGAACAGTGCTCATATCATATCGATACTGACTAAAAAACTGTTGCCAGAGATGTTCTTGTTCTTCTATGGTATAATCCGAATTCCCTACGATACTTTCGATAGAATTGCGAATCAGATACTCTGACTCTAGATAATCACTAAAATCTAAGACATGGCTAACCGTATCTACCTCTTGAGAACCTGTGTCTTCACTAACTCCTTCAAAATTTAGTGGAAGACTAGCTGTTTCCTTGTAGGTTTCATTTGAAGGATCAGACTCCTCAACATCACCGAAATCAAGAGAAGGTTTTGGCATCTCTACTTGCTCGGTTCCCCGCTCAGACTCAAAGGTTTCAAAATCAAGTGAACTAGTAACTGGATTTGTCGTTTCGACTTCTTGTTCACTGAATTGCTGAGTGGAGATGGCATTACTTCCACTACTTTCTTGACTAGTCCTATTAGATCGTGCTTCTCTCAAAGCCGACTGGTAGGCTTCTACAATTTGTTGGTAGATTTCTGGTTGGTCCTCAGGATGGTAAAGTTTCACTAACTCAGAATACCGTTTTCGAATAACCTTAATATCATGAGTTGGTTCAATTCCTAAGGTTTCCCATTTATTCATAAAATTCCCTCTCATAGACCCCGTTCTAGAAACTCTAGATAGTTAGAAAATGATTGATAGAGTTTTGGTAAATAATACACAGAAGCTTCTTTGACTTCTTCTTCAAAGCGTCTAGTTTCTGCCATTAACTCATCTCTTCTTCTCCCTAAAAGCATGCTATATACACGATTGGCCTTTTCAATCAAGAAACGGTAAACTTCAGTTTCTTGAGCATTAATCTTATAACGAGTTAATTCGGCTTGTTTTTCTTTAATTTCATCTTCAGTCAAGGTAATACTTTCCTGAAGGATCACATGATTAAAGACTTCCTGAGTTGAATCGATGGTTACTTCTACATCCAAAATCCCATTTAAGTCATAGGTAAATCGTATAGTGAGACCTTCATTAGCCTGATGATTGACAGGGACAGGGACTTCCAATTCCCCGAGGAATAAGTTTTGTGAGGCCTTCATCATTTCTCCCTGATAAACCTTGACCTTCACATGGTCTTGCCCCAATTCTGCGGTGTAATACTGTTCCTTTTTTGAAGCAGGTAAAGGAGAGTTGCGCTCGATAATCGGAGAAAAACGATCCCCGACTACTGAAGTTCCAAGTGTGAAAGGACAAATATCCGACAATAATAAGTCTCGAACTTCTCCCTGACGTCCCTTTATTCCCGCTAAAAGAGCACACCCTTTTGCAATCATTTTATCAGGATCATCAGTCAGTTGAACCGCTTGGTCAATACAATAAGATAGAAAATCTTGAACTAAACGAAGTTTTGAAGTCCCGCCGACAAGAACAACATTATCAGAGGATACATAACTATAGCGCGCATCCATCAAGGCCCTATCTAGTACGGACTTAAGTCGAGCAAGCAAAGGCTGGCAAAGCTCATAAAATCGCTGATAAGTCAGGTTCAAAGAGTATTCCTTCTCCTGATCCATCACTACCATTTTCACTTCTTCATTGGTATTCAGATTCAGCTTTGCCTTCTCTGCTTGAACCAGTGTCTTGCCGTAAAACTCCCGAGAAATAGATTTCCTAGACAAGTGATTGGACGTTAAAAATTCCTCAGCAATCGCTGCAGTAAAATCTTCTCCTCCCAAGCGATTATCTCCTGCAATAGAGACAATCTCAACAACATTATCAAACAACTCTACGACTGAGATATCCAGTGTTCCACCACCAAAATCGACGACTACAAAGGACTGGTCTTCTTGATTACTCATAGATTTTTTAGCAAGAGCAGCTGCAGAAGGTTCGTTGATGATGCGCTCGATTTTAACTCCTGCAAATTGTCCAGCTAATTTTGTCGCATAACGTTGAGCATCATTGAAATAAGCTGGTACACTGACAATAACCTCATCTACCTTCTCACCAAGAAAAGTCTCTGCATCATCCACTAGTTTTCGAATGATAAAAGAACTCAGTTCCTCTGCTTTGTAGGTTCTATCTCCCAGGACCAATTCATGTTTGCTTCCCATAAATCGCTTAAATTGGGCAAGTGTCTTGTCGGGATGTGTCACCAAACGCTCTTTAGCAATTTTGCCAACAATGATCTCGTCATTATCGTCCAATGCCACAACAGATGGCGTTAAAAATTCACCAAAAGCATTTGGAATCAGTTTTACTTGCCCATCTTGGTATACTCCTACCAAAGAATTAGTCGTTCCTAAATCAATACCTACTATCATTTTGTAACTCCATATCTTTAAACATACTACTATTATACAGGAAAAGTTCTAATTCCTTAAGCAAAATATGACATTTACTATTCATCACATAAAAAGAAAAAAGCTTCATTTCACTCACGTAGCTTAACCTACAAGAGTAGAAATGAAACTTTTAAACATTATTTACCAAGTTTTGCTTTAGCTGCATCTGCAAGAGCTGTGAAAGCTGCTGCATCGTTAACAGCCAAGTCAGCAAGCATTTTACGGTTAACTTCGATTTCAGCCAATTTCAAACCATGCATCAATTGTGAGTATGAAAGTCCGTTCATACGAGCTGCCGCATTGATACGTGTGATCCACAATTTGCGGAAGTCACGTTTCTTTTGACGACGGTCACGGTATGCATAGTAGTAAGAGTTCATTACTTGTTCTTTTGCAGTACGGAACAAGATGTGTTTAGCTCCATAGTAACCTTTTGCTAATTTTAAAATACGTTTACGACGTTTGCGTGATACAACGCCACCTTTAACACGTGCCATTTATATTTCCTCCAATATTTCCTAGAATTGTTAACTTACAAATACGCGATTATTTCAAGCGAGTAAGCATTGCTTTGATACGTTTGAAATCTCCTGAATGCACCATAGATGCTTTACGAAGATGACGACGTTGTTTCTTAGTTTTTCCGTGGAAACGGTGAGAAGTGTAAGCACGGAAACGTTTAAGTCCACCAGAACCTGTACGTTTGAAACGTTTAGCTGATGCGCGGTGTGTTTTTTGTTTTGGCATGATATTTTCTCCTTTTTTTAACTTTCTGACAGATTATTTCTTGTCAGTTGCTGGGGCCAATTGCATAAACATTTGACGTCCATCCATTTTAGCACGTTGTTCGATGATAGCAATATCTTGAGTTGCTTCAGCGAAATCGGCTAAAACTTTTGCACCAATCTCTTTATGGGTAATCATACGTCCCTTAAAGCGAATAGATACTTTTACTTTGTTTCCTTTTTCAAGGAATTTGCGAGCATTGCGAAGTTTCGTTTCGAAGTCACCCTTGTCGATAACTGGGCTCAATCGAACTTCTTTCACAGTCACAACGCTTTGTTTTTTGCGTTGTTCTTTTTGCTTCTTCTGATACTCAAACTTGAACTTGCCGTAGTCCATAATTTTCGCAACAGGAGGCTTAGCTTGAGGTTGAATGAGAACCAAGTCCACATTAGCTTCATCCGCAAGTGCTTGCGCTTCGCTAAGTGGTTTGATACCCAATTGCTCACCTTCAAGACCGATTAAGCGAACTTCGCGTACACGAATTTCATCATTGATGAATAAGTCTTGCTTTGCTATGGTTTTCACCTCTTTTTTTAGTTTAGAGAAAAACAAGAGCGGACCTGCTAACGCAAATCCGCACTACATGATTATATTTCATTTCTGAAACTTGATCTGTAGGGGCCAGACAACGTTAGTCGCAAGGCGAGAAGTTCTCACTTCTGCTTTTCTCATCTTGTATATAATATCAAGTTTTTCCCTACTTGTCAATATAAAAAATATTTTTTTCTTATCTTTCTTTTATTGATGTTGTGAGTAGTATATTTCATGAGGTTTCAAACGCGTATTGAGCATTTCTGAAACTGTCACAAAACTATAGCCTTGTCCTTGCAAATACTCAATAACCTTTGGTAATGAATTAACTGACGTCTGATGGATATCATGCATGAGGATGATAGAACCGTCTCTTGCTTGACGTTGGACTTCTGTTAGAATCGCTGCTTCATTTTTACTCTTCCAGTCCAAACTATCGACATCCCACATAATAAAGCTTAAATCGAGACTATTACGGATATCATCTGAAATTGCACCATATGGTGGACGCATCAATTTTGAACTCTTTCCAAGAACACTCGTGATTGCTGATTCTGTATCCGTGATTTGTTTTTTAGCATCTTCTAATGAAAGTTGTGTTAAAACGGGATGGTTCCAAGTATGGTTTCCAACTTCATGTCCCTCAGCCTGCATACGTTTGAGGATAGCTTCATTGCCTGCAATATTTTTTCCTTGTACAAAGAAGGTCGCTTTGATTTTGTACTTAGCCAAAATATCCAAGGCTTGTGGTGTTGTATTGCCATCGGGACCATCGTCAAAGGTCAAGGCTACCACTTTTTTATGTTTTTCTGCTTGAACTTTTTTATAAAGTTCAGCATCTTTTTCTGTTAGATAGGATGTCTGAATAAAATCAAAGAAATCTGAAATAGGCATCGCTATTTCTTCAACAGTAGTCGTTGCTTTGACTGGATAAAGAACCAATTGACTGTCTTTGTAAGCAAACTTCCAGCTTGACAACTCTGCAGCTGAGAAATCAGCTGAAACTTGGTCAACAACTGATTGCTCTACTTTTTTATCTTGGAGAGTTGACTTAACTTCCTCAAGTAATTTTTCTTTGGCCGAGGATGAGTCTGTAAAGAGTTGATCCAGGGTAAAGACAGAGCCATCTTCTTTCAGATACAGCTGGTCTAAAGTCGTATTTTCTAATTCAACGACATTTAAATTGGCCAGGTCATAGGCCTGTTTTTTAATCAAACGATTTTCAATCCCAGTCAAAGAAGAATCCCCTTTTTCTGAGTAATAAAAAATTAACTGTTCTTTACCTTCAACTTTTTCAGTGATGTCTTTTACGATGACATCCTTGACAGAGGAGATCACGCCATCTCCGACTAATGGGTAATAGGTGATTATTTCTGTTTTCTCTTTGCGGAAATGCTCTTTTTGACTCCCTTGAGAGTAGGCATCATCTTTTTCCTTCTTGAGGCTCTCAATTTTCTGTTCAAAGGCTTGTTTGTTAAACACTTTATAGGTAATCACACTACCGAGTGCTAACATTGTTAGAAATAAAAGCAAGACAAGAATGCCAAGCTTTTTATTATCTTTCTTCTTTACTTTATTCTGGGGTAATCTCTTTTTTGTCATAGTTTTATCATATCAAATAAGAACTATAATTTCAATGAAAACATGGCATAAAAATATTTAAATCAGGTAAAGAAAAGTAAAAGAATCCTAGGAAAAACTAGGATTCTTTTATAATTTAGAAACGGATACTTTCTCTTGTTTTCTCATAAGAAGTAACAAAGCGCTCTGTCACGCCTGGTTCAGCTACTTCTAATGCTTGAGAGATTTTTTCGAAAGATGCTTTATAATCAAAGGCTGTTTCAAAGATATTCAAAGCTTCTTGGAAAGCTTGTTGAATACGATCATCAAATGATCTGTAACGGTTCGAATATTGAAGCAATTGTTCCGTAAGTGTTGCATATTGAACAATACTATATGTTTCTTCTTCCAACATATTCATATCATTTGTCGCAATCTCAAGGATACGATTTACAGATTCGATATTTACTTGCGCTTGTTCCAACTCAGCCATCAAGTCTTCTGTACTGTGACTTGCATCAAAGAAGAGTTTCAAGAATTTTTGTGGAATTCCTGGAAGATTTCTCTTCTCCATGTAGCGTTTAATCGTATGCAGACGATTGACATAGACATTTGCTTTTTGACGAGCATTGATGTCGTCTTTTTCAATCTGAACTAGACGCTCACTGACACCGATTTGGTCATTTTCAATATCTTTTAATGTAGATTGGACATTTTCCAAACGTTCTTGTAATACAGAATATGCTTCTGAAACTTCTGTTTGGTCGTTTGTTAACTCTTCGATTGTAGCATCCAAAGCTGAGATATCAGCTTGAAGACGACGAACTCTATTTACATCGCTTTCAGAAATCAAGTAGGTTTTCCCAAGACGTTCAATATCTTTAACCAAGACCTGATTGTTTTCTTTCAAGTGGTTAAGATAAGTTGGAAGTGTAGCGACCAATTTTTCAAAAGCTTTATGCGCTTTAATTTCACGTTTAAAAATATCATAAAGTGCATTGATTTCTTCTTGGATTTGAGCATTTTCATACTCTGCATTGTCCAACTCCAATGTACGGATATTTTCGTGATTATTTTTCAAGGCTTCATAGAGAAGTTGAAGACGAGATTCGATATCTGTTTCTACAAAATGATAGTTCTCATCTAGTAGCTTACGGTAACCTGCTTCTAAATCTTCAAGTTGTTCTGGCAATTCAGTAGTAAGCTTGGTTACAATCGCTGGAATTCTTTCAACGATATGTGTCAAGGCTAAAATATGATTTTCAGCGTTATCTAAAATGCCTGCTGCTTCAACCGGATCCCCTGAAGAATTCAAGGTTACAAATTGAGAAAACTCAGATTGGATGTTCTCCAATTGTTTTTCAATTTCTGGAAGAGCTTGACCATATTTTTCAGAATCTTCAGCTACCGTATTTTGTAGTTTTTCGAATAAATCTAGGGCATGCAGAACTCGTCCGCTATTTTTTGATTCTTGTTTTTCCAAATCAGACAAGGCATTACGAATCGCTGTAATATCCTCTTCAACAAGTTCAATCTGGCTTTCGATTTGATCAATCTGGTGCTTAGCTTTCAAGAAACGGAATGAGTTATTGTATCCTTCAGCTTCAAAGAGGTTATTCTCAATATCTGCAAAAGAGTTCAGAGACAAATCTACCCATTTTTGGTTCCATTCTCTAAAAGCAACCTGACTTTGACCAATCAGATGCATATTTTTAACGACCTCTACCTCATCATTAACAGGAAGGTTATATAATTCTTCTTTTCTTTCTTCTAGGGCTGCAAGTCTACTCTCATTACGTTTACGTAGCAAAATGGCTACTGCAAAGGCAATCAGAAGCAGGACAGCAATTCCAATCAAAGTAATAATCAACTGATTATTTGACATATCAAACTCCTTTTATACTTGACACAATTGTAATGATTATATCATATTTTTCAAGCCTTGGGAACTATTTCCCAATTTTTTTATACGTCAAGAGTACTGTAAACAGCGTTTTCTTCGATAAATTCTCGACGTGGTTCCACGCGGTCCCCCATGAGCATATCAAAAATCTTATCTGCTTCAGCAGCGTCATCTACTGATACTCTAGCCATGAGGCGATGTTCAGGATTCATAGTAGTTTCCCAAAGTTGGTGGTCATCCATCTCTCCAAGACCTTTATAACGTTGAATGGTTGGTTTAGAACGACCTTCGCTGTAGCGAGCCAAAGCTTCTTGGAGGCGGATTTCTTGGTCTACGCCTGGTTGAATATATTCTTTAATCTCACTACCGACTTTAACACCGTAAATTGGTGGTTGAGCGATATAAACATAACCTGCCTCTAGAACGGGTTTCATATAACGATAAATCAGAGTTAACAAGAGGGTACGGATATGGGCTCCATCGACATCGGCATCTGTCATGATAACCAATTTTTGATAACGCGCCTTGCTGACATCAAATTCAGCACCAAAGCCAGTCCCCATAGCTGTGAAGAGGCTACGAATTTCCTCGTTAGCTAGGATTTTATCCATACTTGCCTTTTCAACGTTAAGGATTTTACCACGAATTGGTAAGATCGCTTGGAACTCACGATCACGTCCTGATTTTGCAGAACCACCCGCTGAGTCTCCTTCGACGATGAAGAGTTCAGTTTCAGCTGGATTGTTTGAGGAACAGTCTGCCAATTTTCCTGGAAGGTTTGAGATTTCTAAGCCTGACTTTTTACGTGTGACTTCACGCGCACGCTTGGCAGCAACACGCGCTTTCGCAGCCAAAATCCCTTTTTCTACGATGCGTTTAGCAATCTGTGGATTTTCCAGAAGGAAGTCAGAAAATGCATCGCTGAAGAGGCGATTGGTAATCTTCACAACTTCACTATTTCCAAGTTTAGTCTTGGTTTGCCCTTCAAATTGTGGGTTTGGGTGTTTAACAGAAATAACGGCAGTTAAACCTTCACGGACATCTTCCCCTGTGAGGTTGTCTTCATTGTCTTTGAGAAGTTTGTTTTTACGAGCGTAGTCGTTAATAACACGAGTTAATGCTGTACGGAAACCTTGTTCGTGTGTTCCACCTTCATGGGTATGAATATTGTTGGCGAAACTCATGACATTTTCATGGTAACCCGTTGTGTACTGCATAGCAACTTCTACTGTGATGTCATCCATTTCACCATCTGTATAAATTGGTTTTTCAAAAATAACATCCTTGTTTTCATTGAGATACTCAACGTAGCTCGCAATCCCACCCTCGTAGTGATAATGCTTGGTTTGTTCAAGTCCTTCGCGTTTATCCGTAATGGAGATTTGAAGACCGCGATTCAAAAAGGCTAACTCTTGAATCCGTTTATTTAATTTATCAAAGTCAAATGTCGTTGTCTCTGTAAAAATTTCTGGGTCTGGAGTAAAGTGAACGATTGTCCCTGTTTTATCTGTATCTCCAATCACCTCGAGATCAGCAACAACATGACCACGACGGTATTCTTGGTAATGAATCTTACCGTTTCTATGAACACGAACATCCAACTGTGTTGAAAGAGCATTTACAACGGATGAACCCACACCGTGCAATCCACCTGACACCTTGTATCCGCCACCGCCGAATTTTCCTCCGGCGTGAAGAACAGTAAAGACTGTTTCAACGGCAGGTCGTCCTGTTTTTTCTTGGATATCAACCGGAATACCACGTCCATCATCGACAACTGTAATAGAATTATCAGGTTCAATAAAGACCTCGATATGACTAGCGAATCCTGCCAAGGCCTCATCGATAGAATTATCTACAATTTCCCAGACTAGATGGTGAAGGCCTTCTTTGGCAGTTGATCCAATATACATCCCTGGACGCATACGAACGGCTTCCAGACCTTCCAAAACTTGAATTTGACTGGCATCATAATCTTGTGCCTGTTGGTTTTTAATATCTTCTGTCATTTTTCCCCTTTTTCTTACATGTCTATTGCTTGTTTTAAGGCTATAACGTTCTCAAAGAGATAGGCATCTAAGCCTGCAGCATGTCCTGCTTCTACATCAATGGCACGGTCACCAATGACTAGACCTGATGTAATATGATACTTATCACGTAAATAAATCATCGACTCAGGATCAGGCTTGCGTTTAAAGCCTGAACTAGCCGTCACTACTTCTGTAAAGTATGGAGCTATCTTCGTTTTCGAAAGAATCTCCAATACTTGATCATTTCGATGAGAAACCAAGAAGTTACGACCACCTTGGTCTGAAATGTTTTCTAAAAGAGTAGGAATCCCATCAAACAAAACAGGATGTTCGAGCTCTCGGGCTTCATTTTCCTTATATTTCTCAAGAAAGTTTTCAATACCTGGAGCATACTTTTCGATGGCAAAGGCAGTCGAAACCTTCAAGGCTTCGTATACACTGTCGTGATCCTGCTCAATCCCAAACTCTGCTAATGTTTCTACAAAAGCTGCTGTAGAAGTTTCATAATTATCAAGCAGGGTTCCACCTAAATCCCAGATGTAATCGTGATATTTCATACCCTTCATTATACCATTTTTTTATAAAAAATGCGATGGTTACCTTGCTTTTTGCCCTTAAAAAAGAGAAGAATCTTCTCCAACAAGAAAGATTCTCCTCCGTTTGTCATTATTTTTCAAATACGTCTGTGTAGAGCATACCATTTCTGAGAACTTTGGCATCTCCACCAAGTGTTTCAACCAAGTGATAAGCAAAGGCTAAAGCTGTTGCTGGACCACGACTAGTAATGATATTTCCATCTACTACTACTGTTTCTTTATGATAGTGACCATTTGAGATTTGTTCTTGTACTCCATCGTAGCAAGTATAGTTTCTTCCTTCCAGAAGACCTGCTTGATTTAAAGCAATAGGAGCTGCACAAATAGCTGCTACTTTTTTCCCGTTTTTCTCAAATTTTTGAAGTTCAGCAATCAATTGCTCATTGTCTCGTAAGTGAGCAGAACCAGGCATTCCTCCTGGCAGAACTACCATGTCATACTCTGACAAATCACCATCAAAGACACGATCAGTTTGAACTTGAATGTCATGTGAACCCGTAATTTGAGCTTCAAATCCCACCATATGACAGGTAATATTTGCGCGACGCAAGACATCTACGACGGTCAAAGCTTCGATTTCTTCAAAGCCGTTTGCTAGAATAACTGCAACTTTAGGCATAGTGACCTCCTTATTTCACTTTTTTCAGTACAACTTTTTTGCGTTTGAATCTTGTTCGACCACTCTTTTCATCAGCTAAATGAGTTTGGTAGCTCATGGATAAAAGCAGACCGACACCGATAAGATTACTGATAATAGCTGATCCCCCTTGAGAAATAAATGGCAAAGGAATCCCTGTCAGAGGCAATAAGCCAGTAACAGCACCAATATTTTCAAAGATGTGGAACAAGAGCATCATGATAAATCCAGTTGAAATGTAGGTGTAAAATTGATTATTAGATTTTAGGGTGATTTTTAGCATGCGATAAATAAGCAGTAGATATAGTGCAACTACTACAACCGAACCAATAAATCCAAAATCTTCCGCAATCACTGTGAAAATCATGTCACTCTCTCGAACAGGAATGAGGAGATTCGACACATTAAATCCTTGACCAAAAATACCACCGCTACCAATCGCAATTTGACCCTGTGCTTGCTGATAGGTAGTCGTTTGAGCATAATCAAATGGATTGAGCCAGGCTAGGATACGATTTATCTGATATGTCGGCATCCCGATCTGATGCATAAACGCACGTCCGTCTTTTGTGATAAAGATGGCTAGGAATCCTGTAATTGCAGATACAACTGCTACAAAAATTGGAATAATGATTTTCCAAGAAACACCAGACAATAAAACAAGTCCTGCAAAGATTGCAATAAAAACCATAGCTGTCCCAAGGTCACTTTGCAAGGCTAGTAAAATCATAATAGGTAACGTGAAAATAATCATCCACAAAATCAATAGGAAATCTAAGCCAATTGTTCGTTCTTTGTCTTTATGTTTCGTGGTAAAGGTTACGATAACGTATGCCAACATCAAGATATAAGATATCTTCATAAATTCGGAAGGTTGAAAGAGTGTATAACCACCGATTGATACCCAGTTTTTTGCACCAGTTGCAGCTACTAAACTTGGGTTGTAGAAGACCAAAGGCAAAACCATCAAGGCTAGACCAAGACCATATAAATAAGGGGTGGACTGCCATAGAAATTTTGTGTTAAAAAACATAACTATAAAGCTAAAGATAATCCCTAGCGATATCCAAGCCAGCTGTTGTCCAAGTATGGTCCAAACATTGTTTGGGTAGTCATGACTAACTGCTATATAAATAGCTACAACTCCAATGACCAACAAACAAAATACTGGCAATATTAAACTATAATCGACCCTAGAGTCGAGCGAACGTTTCATAAAAGGCCTCCCTCATTCTTTCAGATATTCATTGTTTATTTAAAAATTCTTGAACTTTGATAAAAGCTTGCTCTCTGCTAATGACTCTAACTCGACTAGTACGAGACAAAGCCTTGCTGATTTGCTTGCCATAACGTTTACTTGCCATACGGCTGTCTAAAATCAGAACCGCAGAGCGTTGCCCCACTCGACGCATGGTTCGTCCAATCGCTTGCTTGAGACGAATAATAGCCATAGGAAGCTGGTAATCATAAAAAGGATTTTTCCCTTCCAAACGGAGTTCTTGATTCATCTTTTTAGTAAAGGGATCATCTGGATTTTGGAAGGGCAAGCGAGTCACTACTTCAATCACTCGAGGATGTCTTGAAAAATCAACACCTTCCCAAAAACTTCCCGCCCCGAGCAAGAGCTCACGCTCGCCTCTTTCAAAGCGTTTTTTCAATTGGGCTGGTTCTCCGTGCTTGTACTGGGCCAGATGGGGAACCCTCAAAGCATCTGAAACTTGCAACAATAAATCTTTTGCAGTAAATAAGACTAGAATGGGTTCTTCAAGCTGGAATAATTCTTCTAGAACTTCTACAATTGCTTGTGCATATTCCTCGGATGAAATTTCTGTCACCAACGGAAAATCCTTCACCAACAAGATTTCCTGATTTTCCTGAAACTGTTCGTCCATGCAGTAAAAGGCAGCTTGAGGAAAACCTAACAATTCTGGTAAAGAAACCCTACTACTAATTTCAAGGGTTGCAGAGATTCCTAATAGCTGACAGGATTCTGGGAAAATCTGAGAAAAGAGCAAACGATGATTGCGACTAGAAGTAATTTCAACCTTCTTACTAGACACATCTGAAGTCGATAACCAAAATTCTCCCTCAGATGTAAAAAATCTCTGATAGTCTTTAAATTCTGGTAAATTCAACTCAGAAAAATCTTGGCGGAGCTTGTCAATGCTACTAGCTGGACACATCCTACGTTTACCAGATAAGAACTGATCGAGTAGGTAAGAAACTTCAAAACGAATACTTTCTAGCAAGCGTCTTTGAAGCATACCTTCTTCCCTCGATAGAGCTTGGTCTAGTTGATCTAGCAAATCCGTTAGCATATAAGATTTTCGAGAAAGATTTTCCATTGTCAACAAGATTTTCTGGGCTTCATCTAAAATCAAGAGACGCCCTTCTAGAAGACTTGGATCATCTTCAAGCCGGGTAACTAGGTAAGCATGATTGGTCACAAGCAACTTGCAAGAACGAGCCTTTTCCTGACCTCGTTTCCAAAAATCCTCGAGCCAAAAAAGAGAGTCTTTATGAAGGTTTCCATCATGAACCAAGTTTGGTAAAAACTGCTGGTAGCGATATAACTGACCAATCTCGTCTAAGTCTCCTGTATCTGTCTCTGTCAACCAAACTAGGAGTTGCATCTTGAAACGAGTATACAGACGGTTGGACTCTTCTTCCTCTAGCGCTGCATGAAAGGCATCTAGCTTCAAGTAATTCTGAGGACCTTTGAGACTATGAATAGAGATATGGAAAATCTCTTCTAGCCTTTTGGCCTCCTCTTGCATTACCTGATTTTGAAGAATTTTAGTCGGAACACTGAGCAGGATTCCCCCTTCATTTTCAAGCGATAGTGCTGGTAGCAGGTAACCATAGGTTTTCCCGATTCCTGTTTGAGCCTGAATGAAGGATATGTCTTCCCCTTCTAAAAACTCTTGAACCTTTTGAGCAAAGTGTTCTTGTGTGACTCTCTCTTCTAACCCCAACAAGGCAATATTGGTCTGGAAATCTTTAGATAACTTTCTCGGAGAAAGAGGAGGCTTTTCTTTTCTTAAAAATAAACCTTGCACCTCTACCAAATCATGCTCAACGAGGAGAGACTGTTTCTGATAAACTTCCTCGATGACTAGGTAAGATTCATAGAGTAAGCTGTCTGATAAACTCAATAAGCGCTCCAATAACCCTTTTGGCAGTTGGAACATCTTTTGTCTCATACAAAGAAAGAGTTCTGCTGTTGCTTGGGCATCAGATAGGGCTGTATGAGCTTGCTCTAAGGGAATCCCCAACTCTTGGCAAAGAATACCCAGATTATACTTCTCTAGTTGAGGGTAAAAAACTTGAGCCAACTCCACTGTATCGATACGAGGCGTGCGCAATTCATAACCCTCAAAAAAGAGAAATTCTGCCAATAAATTCGCATCGAACTGAACATTGTGCGCAACAAAAATACCGTCTTTGACCAGTTCAAAAATCTTTCCAGCCACCTGAGAAAACTCTGGAGCCTTTGCCAAACGTTTATCAGTCAAACCCGTTAATTCTTTGATATGAGAATCCAAGCGTTCATGAGGGTTGACATCAGTCGCATACTGCTCAACAATCTCACCATCTTCAATGACTACAATTCCCACTTGGATAATTTTTGCCTTACTTCCGGTACTTGTTGCTTCTAAATCTACAACCACATACCGATTATTTCTAAAATTCATCACTAAAAATTATATCAAAATTTGCACCATTTGACACCCCTGAACTTTATTTGAAGAGTCAAGTTTCTTGCAAGATTTGAAAAAAAATGATTGAATAGAATTGTAGAAAAGGAGGGAACTCATGAACCCATTAGATTTGTTTAACCAAGTAAAAGAACTCATTGAGAACAAAGATTTTTCTGCAGCAAAAACTTTTGTTGAAGAAAACAAGGATCAACTCGGTGAGTACCTAAGCCAAGCACAAGCTTTGGTCTCAGGATCAGAAGGACTTGACGGTCTTGTAGATAAGGTCAAAGGCCTCTTCTAATCATCAAAAGACACCTGAAAAAATCAGGTGTCTTTTTGTATTTTCTTCATGAATGCTGGGATATGTTGACTAATCGTGGTCGGCAGAACTACAAAGTTGTCCTCAGCTAGTTCTTGGGCAATTGCTGAATGTAGATAGGTCGCCACTGTCACTCTTTCATAAAGATTTGCTTGAGGAAATTGCCCTGCAAAGCCAGCAATCATCCCAGCTAAGGTATCTCCCATTCCTCCAGTCGCCTGATAAGGACCACCAACACTCAACTGATAACAATCAGTTTGACCAGCTTGCCAAATTCGAGTCGCAGGACCTTTTTGAACTAGAATCGTTCCTGAAGGAAATCTTTTCAAAGTCTCTCCTGTTTCCTCAGTTCCTTGGGAATCCAAATCTAAGCCTGACAAGACTTGCCATTCCCTTTGATGTGGAGTTAAAACAAGCTGAGCCTTAGGAAATTTCATTCCCGTCTTCGCAAAAATGGATAGGGCACCACCATCCAGTATGAGGGTATGGTCTTGATTTGAATGATGAAAGACTGTTTGGAGAAGCTCTTCTCCAAACTCATCATCCACTAGCCCAGGTCCAACCAAGACAACACTTGCTTTCTTCAACTGTTGCTCCAATAATTGCTGATCATCAAGGTCAAAAGCCATAGCCTCCGGCAGATGGCTATGGAGAGCTTGAATGTTCTCCTTGTCCGTTGCTACTGTCACCAAGCCTGCGCCGCTTCTAACAGAGGCTAAAGCAGCCATAATAATCGCTCCCCCATAGGGATACGTTCCCCCAATCAAGAGAAGACGACCATAGTCTCCCTTATGACTAGAACGAGGACGCTCGATGATTACTTTTTTCAGTAGAGCTTGATCAATCTCTTTCATACACTACTCCTTCAACTTATCCTTACTTTGTAGCACTTGATTAACCTTGGTATTCCAAGCCTGTAACCCTTCTCCCTCATAGTCTAGGTAAATCACCCTATCTTGTAATTGACAAGGAATCAAACCTTCAAAACAAGCCTTATCTTTTGACGGGATGATACACAAATGAAGAAAGGTATCCAAATCTAAACTATCTCTTACCTTCGCAACATGATAGCCATCAAAGATATAACCTGGCGCTTGAATTAATTCTTCATACAGAAAATGAAAACTAACGCCAGGAATGAACTTTTCTTGCAATTCCTCCTCAGATGGTGCCCGTCCTAACAAACGCTCCATAGCGAGTCGGTAACCCGAAGACGTATTAGACCATCCGAACATGATATAGTCAAAATAGTCTGCTGGATCAGAAGCTGCATTACGACTATCTGTAACTAGCTCAGCCCCACTTTTACCAAATATTTTTACCGCCGACATGAGTTTTCCAGTCTTAAAAATCGCCTGAGCCACCTCAACTGTACAAGTATGACTACAATAATTTGAAGTAACCAACTTCCTATGAATATCATAGGTAGAAGCTACAAGGCGATGACTTGGTCTGTAGGGAGGAAAAAAGCTATGCTCTTGCAAGTAATCATGAATTTGTATATTTAATTCAAGATCCTCACATTCCATAATGGTCTGACGACAATGGTCCTGTTCATAAGCAATAAACTTTGCTAGCTTCTCCAATTCCCATTCTTGAATCTGTGGATAGTTTTCAAGAGCAAATTGATAGATTCCATCCCACTGGAGACTATAATCTGCATTACAAACTTTTACAATCATGGTCCTGCTCCTCAAACTCTCTTACTTTCATTATACACCTCACTACCCAATTAATAAAGGAGAAGACTATATAGTCTTCTCCTTTTTTTTAATAATCAGCCTTTTGAGAATAGTGAGTTATGAATCATTATTCTTCCTTGCGTTTCCCATTTAGGAATGCTGCTGATAAGGCTAGACTGAGACCTGCTAGGAAAATAGCTGTATCTGATTGACTTTCCCCAGTTTCTGGAAGTCTTGCTGAGTCTGCTTTTTCCGAAGTATTTCCAAGAACTTGTGAACCCTGAGTTTGCTCAGCAGGAGCTAGAGCTTCTGAAGGCTTATCAGATAAAGCTCGAACATCTGCAACTGGTTTGTCAATTGTTGGAGCCGCTTGGTCGCCTGCGGTTCCTAGAGTTCCTGTATATTCTGGGAGTTCGTTCTTGTCTGCTTGCACAGCATTGACTCCACCCTTGAATTCAGGCACTTCATTTTTAGCAGCTTCAACCCAATTAGCTCCTCCCGTGTACTCTGGAACTTCATTTGTAGCAGCTTCGACCCAATTAGCTCCTCCCGTGTACTCTGGAACTTCAAGAACTGGGGCTGCTTGGTCGCCTGCTGTACCAATAGAATCACTATATTCTGGAACTTCTACTACTGGGGCTGGCTCCTCACCTACAGTTCCAATAGGGTCCGTGTACTCTGGAACTTCAAGAACTGGGGCTGCTTGGTCGCCTGCTGTACCGATAGAATCGCTATATTCTGGAACTTCTACTACTGGGGCTGGCTCCTCACCTACAGTTCCAATAGGGTCCGTATACTCTGGAACTTCAAGAACTGGAGCTACTTGGTCACCTGCTGTACCAATAGAATCACTATATTCTGGAACTTCTACTACTGGTGCCGGATCCTCACCTACAGTTCCAATAGGGTCCGTGTACTCTGGAACTTCAAGAACTGGGGCTGCTTGGTCGCCTGCTGTACCGATAGAATCGCTATATTCTGGAACTTCTACTACTGGGGCTGGCTCCTCACCTACAGTTCCAATAGGGTCCGTATACTCTGGAACTTCAAGAACTGGAGCTGCTTGGTCGCCTGCTGTACCGATAGAATCGCTATATTCTGGAACTTCTACTACTGGGGCTGGCTCCTCACCTAC
>NZ_JBRKNV010000008.1:0-69657 GCF_053010305.1 Streptococcus sp. Z554 | reverse complement strand
ACTCTTTCTTATCTATTTAAGGATCAGGATCAAGTTACATTTACTGAAGAATTCCGACATTTGGCCCATGATTTGACGCATCCAGAAGATTTTCCAATGAAACCTCTGAATATCAAAGCAGAACTCAGAGACTATCAGAAAAAGGGAATTCAATGGCTTCAAATGCTTCACCATTATGGATTTGGTGGAGTTTTAGCAGATGATATGGGGCTTGGCAAGACCTTGCAAGCCATCGCTTTTCTAAGTAGCCAGCTTAAAGACGATAGCCGAGTCTTAATTCTTGCTCCATCTGGTTTGATTTATAACTGGGCTGATGAATTTGAAAAATTTGCACCGGATATAGATGTAGCTGTTGTACATGGATTGAAACCCTATCGCGAGGCTGTTTTAGCAGAAAATCATCAGATTTACCTGACTAGTTATGCCACTTTCCGTCAGGATAGTGACCTATACAAGCAACTGTCTTTTGACTTTCTATTTTTAGATGAAGCCCAAGTGATGAAAAATGCCCAAACCAAAATTGCTAAGATTTTGAGAAAGTTTGTGGTTCCATCAGTTTTTGCTCTCTCTGGAACACCGATTGAAAATAATCTAGGGGAATTATGGTCTATCTTTCAAATTGTCTTGCCAGGCCTTCTACCAGCTAAAAAAGACTTTATGAAATTACCAGCCGATAGAGTTGCTCAGTTTATTAAACCATTTGTCATGCGTCGGAAAAAAGGGGATGTCCTTACTGAGTTACCTGATTTGATTGAAGTGGTTTATAAAAATGAACTGGAGGATGAGCAAAAGGCAATTTATCTAGCTCAATTGCAACAGATGCAAGAACGCTTGGGTCAAGTGACTGAGTCAGAATTTCAACGAAATCGTGTAGAAATTTTAACGGGTCTCATGCGTCTTCGTCAGATTTGTGATACTCCGGCCTTATTCATGGACGATTATAAGGGGGATAGCGGGAAGCTTGATAGTTTGCGTGGTTTACTGAGCCAAATTGAGGAAGGAAATCATCGTGTACTCATCTTCTCGCAATTTAGGGGAATGCTTGATCGCATCGAAAAGGAGTTGCCTCAGCTTGGCTTAACCTCCTTTAAGATTACAGGTTCAACCCCCTCGCAAGAACGTCAAGAAATGACCAAAGCTTTTAACCAAGGTGAGCGCGATGTATTTTTAATCTCTCTCAAGGCTGGAGGGGTTGGCCTCAATCTTACTGGTGCAGATACCGTTATTCTGGTAGATTTATGGTGGAATCCGGCAGTTGAATCACAGGCTATTGGCCGGGCCCACCGTATGGGACAAGACCAAGCTGTGGAGGTATACCGACTTGTAACTCGAGGCACTATCGAAGAGAAGATTCAAGAGTTGCAAGAACAGAAAAAGAATCTAGTTTCAGAAGTTTTAGACGGTACAGAGTCTCGTGGAAGTCTCACACTTACTGAAATTCAAGAAATATTAGGAATTTCTGAAGCCAAGACTTGAAAAATCAAGACTTTACGCTATAATGGAGTATTGAAAGGGAATAAAAATGAAACAAGAAAGATTTCCAATAGTGTCAGATGATGAGATTATGCTGACAGAGATGCCATTTATGAACTTATATGATGAGTCGGATTTGATTAGCAATATCAAGGGAGACTACCAGGACAAAAACTACTTGGAATGGTCACCAATTAATGCAGAAAAAAAGTCGCCGATTCAAGCATCAGGTAAACTACCGGAAAAAAAGGAAAAATCCTATGCTGAACTTGCTCGTGAAGAAGCAAGAGCTGATTTGAAACGGAAACGTTCAGCAAAATATTTGACTCAAGATGTTAGTTTTACGAAACGTTATAAACCTTCAAATAATGTAGTAAGACAGGCAAATCAGCCAACAGCTCCTTTCCAAAAGGAAAATCCTGGGGAGCTAGCAAAATTTAGTGACAAACTAACTCAGAACCATTATATTTTGGCTGAAATGGCTCCACAGATGCAACAGACAGCTAAAGAAGAGCATCTTGGACCAAAGAAAAATAATTATGATTTTTTAAAGAAAAGTCAAATTTATAACAAAAAAGAAAATCAATCAGAAAAAGAACGTAAAATTGCTCAAGAGTTGAACTTGACAAATATGACAGAGTAAAGGGGAAGAAGATGGTAAAAACCTATCATTTTATCGGAATTAAAGGATCAGGGATGAGTGCCTTGGCCTTGATGTTGCACCAAATGGGGCATAAGGTGCAAGGATCTGATGTAGAGAAATACTACTTTACACAACGTGGATTGGAGCAAGCAGGTATCAAAATTTTGCCTTTTGATGAGAAGAACCTTCAAGGGGATATAGAAATCATTGCTGGGAATGCCTTTCGTCCAGACAACAATGTTGAAATTGCTTATGCAGATAAGAACGGACTAAGCTATAAACGTTATCATGAGTTTCTTGGTAGCTTTATGCGTGACTTTATCAGCATGGGTGTTGCCGGAGCACACGGTAAGACTTCAACAACAGGTATGCTTTCTCACGTTTTGTCACACATCACTGATACAAGCTATCTAATTGGAGATGGTACAGGTCGTGGTTCTGAAAATGCCAAGTATTTTGTCTTCGAATCAGACGAGTACGAACGTCATTTTATGCCATATCACCCAGAATACTCTATTATTACTAATATCGACTTTGACCATCCTGACTATTTCACAAGCTTAGAGGATGTCTTCAACGCCTTCAATGATTATGCTAAACAAATCACCAAAGGTTTGTTTGTCTACGGTGAAGATGCTGAGTTACGTAAGATTACGGCAAATGCCCCAATCTATTATTACGGTTTTGAAGCAGACAACAATGACTTTGTAGCTAGTGATTTACTTCGTTCTACTACAGGTTCAACCTTTACAGTTCATTTCCGTGGACAAGAGCTAGGTCAATTCCACATTCCAACCTTCGGTCGCCACAACATCATGAATGCAACAGCAGTAATTGGTTTGCTTTATACTGCTGGCTTTGACTTAAATTTGGTGCGTGAACACTTGAATACTTTTGGAGGGGTTAAACGTCGCTTTACCGAAAAGGTTGTCAATGATACTGTCATTATCGATGATTTTGCTCACCATCCAACAGAAATCATCGCTACTCTAGATGCTGCCCGTCAGAAATATCCAAGCAAGGAAATCGTTGCGATTTTTCAACCGCATACCTTTACTCGTACAATCGCCTTATTGGATGATTTTGCACAAGCTTTGAATCAGGCTGATGCGGTTTACTTAGCACAGATTTATGGTTCTGCTCGTGAAGTTGACCATGGTGATGTGAAAGTTGAAGATTTGGCAGCCAAGATTCATAAAAAACATCAGGTCATCACTGTTGAAAATGTATCTCCTCTCCTAGACCATGACAATGCTGTTTACGTCTTTATGGGAGCGGGTGACATTCAATCTTATGAATACTCATTCGAACGTCTCTTGTCAAATTTGACAAGTAATGTTCAGTAAGGGACAAGATGGAATTTCCAATTAAAATCCGAGAAGCCATGCAATCCGATATCGAACAGGTCTGCTCGATATCGGATTGTACACTAGGATCTCGAGAAATAATGAATAGAGAAATGATAGAAGAACGTATCCGCAATCATGCGGATACGTTTCTATTAGCTTGTCTTGATAATCAGGTGGTTGCATATATCTCAGGGACAGACTTTGCTAATTCCTCACTAAGTAGTTGGATAAATGACATGGCAAATGGAGAAACTATCAGTGATAGAAATTTTGTGATTGACGCTTTATCTGTTCATTCGGATTATCAGGGACAAGGATTTGGAACTTTGTTGCTAGCAGCCTTGAAACAAGCTACTCTTCAACAAAATAGACCTGGTATTTATCTACTATGCAAGGATGAATTGCTGTCTTATTTTGAGATGAATGAATTTATGGAGCAAGGAATCGTAGACGCGGGGGTCAGTAATGAAGTTGATTTTCTCATGTGGTGGAAGAATCCCTTTTATAAGGAGGAACTATGATTATTCGACAAGCTAGACTTAGCGATTTAGACCGTATTTTAGAGATTGAACTAGAAAATTTTTCAATCGAAGAAGCCATCCCTCGTTCTGTCTTTGAAGCCCACCTAAAAGAGATTAAGACTAGTTTTTTAGTGGCTGAAAAAGAAGGGGAGATACTCGGTTATATTGAAGGACCAGTAGTCCCTCACCGTTATTTGCAAGATCAGTCTTTCACTGAGGAAATAAAAGACCACAGTCATAAGGAAGGTGGTTATATTTCTGTAACTTGTCTGTCTATATCTAAAGAAGCTCAATCTCTAGGGTTAGGAAGAAAACTACTGACTGCTCTTAAAGAAGTAGCTCTAAAGCATGAACGAGAGGGAATCAATCTAACTTGCCATGACTACCTGATTGAATACTATGAGAAGCATGGTTTTGTCAATGAAGGAAAGTCAAAATCCCAATTTGCGGGCGAAGAATGGTATGATATGGTCTGGGAAAACAAGAATTAGTGAGCGGAAAGGCTCCTAAGGTTGCTTTTCTCAAATTTTTAAGATATAATATTAAAGATTATCAACAAGGAGGTAAATACCTTTGAGCGAAAATTCAAATGAAGAAAAGTTGAGTTTTAAAGAGCAAATTTTGCGAGATTTAGAACGACTTAAAAAAGAAGCAAATGAAGTTGAACAAACGGATGACCTTTTTTCAACTTTAGCAAAATCTTCTGAATCAACTTCAGAAGTAAAGGAACCAAGTATTACGGAAGAAGAGTTGATTGCAAAATCAGTTGCAGCTATTGAACAATTGATTGAAAATGCACCAACTGTTCCTGAGCGTCCAATTCTTGTAGAGGAGACTCCAGAAGAAGTACAAGAAGAAATACAAAAAGAAGTTGTTGAGCTATCTCAACCAATGCCGGAAAAAGAAGAAAAACATTCAATTCCAACTAGAGTTTCAGTTTCTTACCGTGCATTTGATACTGCTTCTGAAGACAAAAAAGCAGTAAACCTAGCGCCGAACAAGGAAGAATTGACAAGTCAAGAAGCTACTGAAGAAGCAGAACTTCCTAGAAGAAGTCGGAAAGAGACTGTGAAACCAGCCAAGAAAAAGAAAAAATCCCGCTTAAAAGGATTTTTAGTGACAGTATTGGTATTACTCATTCTAGTTGGTGCTGGTGGATTCTTTGGTCTTCGCTATGCTGAATCAGCGCTGCAACCTGTGGATCCAAGTTCTAAACAATATATGTCAGTTCAGATTCCAGATGGAGCGAATACTCAAGAAATTGGTTCGACTTTGGAAAAATCAGGTGTCATTAAAAATGGTTTGGTCTTTACACTTTATGCCAAGTATAAAAACTACACTGGATTGAAGTCTGGCTATTATAACTTGCAAAAGAGTATGAGCGTTGAAGACGTGATTAAAGAGTTGCAAAAGGGTGGAACACCTGAACCTCAGGAAGTTACTCTTGCAGACTTGACTATTCCTGAAGGCTATACTTTGGAACAAATTGCTCAAACTGTAGGCCAACTTCAAGGTGAGTTTAAAGAGCCGATGACAGCTGAAGCATTCCTGGCTAAGGTTCAAGATGAGACCTTTATTGCTCAAGAGGTTGCCAAATATCCAAACCTCCTTGAAAGCTTGCCAGCCAAAGATAGTGGCGTGCGTTACCGTTTAGAAGGCTATCTTTTCCCAGCAACTTATACCATTAAAGAAAGCACGACAGTTGAAAGTTTAATTGATTCAATGCTTGCTGCTATGGATAAAAACCTTTCTTCACACTATGCTGCTATTAAGGAAAAGAACCTAACCGTAAATGAACTCTTGACAATTGCATCACTTGTTGAGAAGGAAGGGGCAAAAACAGAGGATCGTAAGCTGATTGCTGGAATTTTCTATAACCGCTTGAACCTCGGTATGCCACTTCAAAGTAATATCGCTATCCTTTATGCAGAAGGAAAACTTGGTCAAAACATCAGTCTTTCTGATGATGCAGCTATTGATACATCTATTGATTCACCTTACAATGTCTATACAAAAGTAGGTCTAATGCCTGGACCGGTTGATAGCCCAAGCCTAGATGCTATCGAATCAAGTATCAATCAGACAAAGAGTGAGTATCTCTACTTTGTGGCCAATGTTCAAGATGGTAAAGTTTACTATGCAACAACTCTGGAAGAGCATGAACGCAATGTTCAAGAGCATATCAATAGTAAATTAAACCAATCAAATAGCACAAACTAAAATTATGTGGTTTTCCACATAATTTTGCTTTAAAGCATATATTTATTAATTCAATCAAAAGAAAGTTGAGAAAAATGGTAGAAAAAACATATCCAATGACATTAGAAGAAAAGGAAAAACTCGAAAAAGAATTAGAAGAATTAAAATTAGTACGTCGTCCAGAAGTTGTAGAACGTATCAAGATTGCTCGTTCATACGGTGATTTGTCAGAAAACAGTGAGTATGAAGCAGCTAAGGATGAGCAAGCCTTCGTTGAGGGACAAATCTCAAGTCTGGAAACAAAAATTCGTTACGCAGAAATCGTTAACAGCGATGCCGTTGCTAAAAATGAAGTTGCTATCGGGAAAACTGTAACAATCCAAGAAGTTGGAGAAGACGAAAAGGAAGTATATATCATCGTTGGTTCAGCTGGTGCGGATGCCTTTGCGGGTAAAGTATCAAATGAAAGTCCAATTGGTCAAGCATTGATTGGTAAGAAAAAAGGTGATGTTGTTACAATCGAAACACCTGCTGGAAGCTATGATGTTAAAATTTTAAAGGTTGAAAAAACCGCTTAATAGTCTAAAAAGAAGGAGTTGATTTAGAGAAAGCGTTTCCTATCACTCCTTTTCTTAATGTTAAAAACTTAAGGAGACAAGATGAATTCAGAAAAAAAGCACCAAAAAAAGAGTAAAATGGAGCGAGGCCTAACCAACCGCCATGTTCAGGTTATGGCTATCGCCGGTACTATCGGAACAGGATTATTTCTCGGGGCAGGTCGCTCGATTAGTTTAACAGGGCCTTCGATTGTTTTGGTTTATATGATTACTGGTGGTTTTATGTATCTTATGATGCGGGCTATCGGTGAGATGTTGTACCAAGATCCAGAACAACACACTTTTATCAATTTTATTACTCGCCATCTTGGGAAAGGCTGGGGCTATTTCTCAGTTTGGTCCTATTGGTTATCAGTGGTCTTTATCGGAATGGCCGAAATTACTGCAATTGCTCACTATGTTCAATTTTGGTTTCCATCTTGGCCATCTTGGTTGATTCAGCTTGTCTTTTTAACCATTTTAGGATTGGTCAATCTGATTGCGGTTAAAATATTTGGTGAAGTGGAATTTTGGTTTGCCATGATTAAAATTGTGGCTATTCTCGCCATGATTGCGACGGGTATTTTTCTAGTCTTGACTGGCTTTGAAACGCCTTATGGTTCAGCAAGCCTTGCCAATATCAGTGAACAATTCTCCCTTTTTCCAAACGGAGGCATGAACTTTGTCATGGCCTTTCAAATGGTTTTCTTTGCTTACCTGATGATTGAATTTATCGGTGTTACAACTTCTGAAACCAAGGATCCTAGAAAAGTTTTGCCCAAGGCGGTTAAGGAAATTCCTTTGCGAATCATCTTTTTCTACGGTGGATCTTTGTTGGCCATTATGTCTATTATTCCTTGGCGTGAGCTTACTGCAACAGATTCACCGTTTGTAACAGTCTTTGAACTAGTGGGTCTAAAATGGGCGGCGGCCTTGATTAACTTTGTTGTCTTGACTTCAGCTGCATCAGCCTTGAATTCAACCCTTTACTCAACAGGTCGACACTTGTACCAAATTGCTCATGATTCGCCAAATCGTTTCTTAAAAGCTATCAAGGCTGATAAACTTTCTCGCCACCATGTTCCACAAAATGCTATTATTGCTTCGGCTGTATTGATTGGTCTTGCGGCCTTCATCAATGTACTTCCTGGTGTATCGGATGCCTTTGCTTTGATCACAGCTTCCTCATCTGGTGTTTACATTGCCATCTACATCTTGATCATGGTAGCCCATCTCAAGTATCGCAAGTCTAAAGACTTTATGGCAGATGGCTATCTGATGCCTCAGTATCGCTTGCTAAATCCCTTAACAATCCTCTTCTTCATCTTTGTATTTGGGACTCTCTTTTTACAAGAGTCAACTATTATGGGAGCTAAAGGGTCAGCTATCTGGATTGTTGTTTTTGGTATTTATAGCCAATGGAAATTTAGAAAATAAAACAGAAACTCATCAACATCTGTTGGTGGGTTTTCTAGTTTGACAGCCCTTGGAAATAGGACTATAATCAAGCTATAATACTCTTCGAAAATCTCTTCAAACCTCGTCAGCTTCACCTTGCCGTATATGTGTTACTGACTTCGTCAGTTCTATCCACAACCTCAAAACGGTGTTTTGAGCAACCTGCGGCTAGCTTCCTAGTTTGCTCTTTGATTTTCATTGAGTATAAAGTATAGTCGAGGAGATTTAGATGCAGATTAGATTGGAAAATATAGAGTCTCAGAAATCGCAAGTAATAGGAGACTTGATTCGCTCCTATAATCGTTCCAAAAGAGAAACAGCTGAAAGTGAGCCACTAAACCTTTATGTCGAAGATGATAGCGGTGAACTCATGGCTGGTTTAGTAGCAGAGACTTTTGGAAATTGGCTAGAAATAGAGTATTTGTTTGTAAAAGAAGACTTACGTGGACAAGGGATTGGCTCCCAACTATTGCAGCAAGCAGAAAGTGAAGCTAAAAAGAGAAACTGTCGCTACGTTTTTGTAAATACTTATCAGTTCCAAGCGCCAGCCTTTTATCAAAAGCAGGGCTACAAGGAAGTCTTTACCTTAAAAGATTATCCCTACACTGGACAAAGACACTATTATCAAAAAGAACTGTAAATGGAAAATGAGTGATCGAAGAGATTGGCCCATCATAATGGAGGTAAACCTATGGATATCATACTAGATATGGGGAATGTTCTATTGGAATGGAACAAGGATAAGATTTTGAAAGCTGTGGATAAAACAGAAAAAGATCATCTAATTTTAGACAAGGCAATTTTCCAGTCGGGTTTATGGGAAAGATTGGACTTAGGTACTTTGACTCGAGAAGAATTGGTCGATAAAGTCCTTTCTTTATTAGGGGATTGTTATCAGGAAAAGGTCGAAGAAGTCATTTGGAATTGGCCAGCCTACATCGATAGTTACACTGAGGTCTTTCCTCTTCTTGCAAGTTTAAAGGAAAAGGGGCATCGTATTTTTGTCTTGTCCAATACCTCACCTGTTTTTTACGAACTATTGAAAGACCAACTATCACCCCTAGCAGAGATTTTAGACGGTTTCGTCCTTTCTTGTGATATTAAGGCCATCAAACCTGATCCAAAAATGTTTGAAGAAATTCTCCAAAAATATGAGCTAGATCCTTCAAACTGTATTTTCCTGGATGATGTAGAAGAGAATACCAAGGTGGCAGAAAGTTTAGGCATCAAAGCCTATCAAGTAAAACAAAGAAGCGACGTTGTAAATATTTTACAAAGATTTGAATAAACATAGAACTCTCTATCATGTAAATGGTAGAGATTTTTGTTTATAAAAAATTAAATACAAAATAAGATAGCACAATGTTCCTCTTTTCTCAATGTTCCTAAAATGTGTTATAATAGTACTAATTTATGAGAAAAGAAGAAACATTTTCATCTTTTTACAAATAAGGAAGAAGGACAGTATATGTACCCAGATGACAGTTTAACATTGCACACAGATTTGTATCAGATTAACATGATGCAGGTTTACTTCGACCAAGGAATTCATAACAAGAAAGCAGTTTTTGAGGTTTATTTCCGCCAACAACCGTTTAAAAACGGCTACGCTGTTTTTGCAGGTTTGGAACGAATTGTGAACTACTTAGAAAACCTACGCTTTTCTGAGAGCGATATTGCTTATTTAGAATCACTGGGTTATCATGGAGACTTTTTGGAATATCTGCGTAATCTTAAGCTAGAGTTGACCGTACGTTCTGCTCAGGAAGGGGACTTGGTATTTGCCAATGAACCGATTGTTCAAGTGGAAGGCCCTTTGGCGCAGTGCCAATTGGTTGAAACAGCCCTCTTGAATATCGTCAACTTTCAAACCTTGATTGCGACCAAGGCTGCTCGTATTCGTTCAGTCATTGAAGATGAGCCTTTGATGGAGTTCGGCACACGTCGTGCGCAAGAGATGGATGCAGCTATCTGGGGGACACGTGCGGCTGTCATTGGTGGTGCTAATGGAACCAGTAATGTCCGTGCTGGTAAGCTCTTTGGAATTCCGGTTTTAGGGACTCACGCCCATGCCTTGGTTCAAGTCTATGGGAATGACTATCAGGCTTTCAAGGCTTATGCCTCAACTCACAAAAACTGTGTCTTCCTAGTGGATACCTACGATACTCTTCGCATCGGTGTTCCAGCAGCCATTCAGGTTGCGCGTGAACTTGGTGACAAGATTAATTTCCTTGGTGTTCGTATTGACTCTGGTGATATCGCCTATATTTCTAAAAAAGTTCGTCAACAACTGGACGAGGCAGGATTTACTGATGCTAAGATTTATGCATCCAATGACCTTGATGAAAATACCATCCTTAACCTCAAGATGCAAAAAGCTAAGATTGATGTTTGGGGTGTAGGAACTAAGCTCATTACAGCCTATGACCAACCAGCTCTAGGAGCAGTTTATAAGGTTGTTGCCATTGAAGATGAAAATGGTCAGATGCGCAATACTATCAAACTCTCTAGCAATGCTGAAAAAGTTTCAACTCCAGGTAAGAAACAAGTTTGGCGTATCACTAGCCGTGAAAAAGGGAAGTCAGAAGGTGACTACATTACTTACGATGGTGTAGATGTTGCTAGTATGACAGAAATCAAGATGTTCCATCCAACCTATACTTACATCAAGAAAACTGTCCGCAATTTTGATGCCGTTCCTCTCTTGGTGGACATCTTTAAGGACGGTAAGCTGGTCTATGATTTACCGAGTCTACCTGAGATTCAGGCCTATGCTCGCAAGGAATTTGATAAGCTTTGGGATGAATACAAACGTGTTCTGAACCCACAACATTATCCAGTAGACTTAGCGCATGATATTTGGCAAGATAAGATGGACTTGATTGACAAGATGCGTAAGGAAGCCCTGGGCGAAGGAGAAGAAGAATGAGTTTGCAAGAGACCATTATCCAGCAATTAGGGGTTAAACCTGTCATCGACCCTCAAGAAGAAATCCGTCGTTCCATTGACTTTCTAAAAAGATATTTGAAGAAACATCCCTTCCTTAAAAGTTATGTATTGGGAATTTCTGGTGGTCAAGACTCGACTTTAGCTGGTCGCCTTGCCCAACTAGCTATAGAAGAAATGCGAGCTGAAACCGGTGATGATTCTTATCAATTTATCGCAGTTCGCCTGCCTTATGGGGTGCAAGCTGATGAAGATGATGCTCAAAAAGCCTTAGCTTTTATTCAGCCAGATGTCAGCTTAGTAGTGAACATTAAAGAATCTGTCGATGCCATGGCAGCGGCTATAGATGCTACTGGAAGTTCAATGACAGATTTCAATAAAGGAAATATCAAGGCAAGAAGCCGTATGATTGCCCAATATGCCCTTGCAGGAGCCCATAGTGGAGCTGTCATCGGGACAGACCATGCTGCTGAGAATGTCACAGGTTTCTTTACCAAGTTTGGTGACGGTGGTGCAGATATTCTCCCACTTTATCGTCTCAATAAACGCCAAGGAAAACAACTATTGAAGGAGCTCGGAGCTGATCCTGCTCTCTATGAAAAAGTACCGATTGCCGATTTAGAAGAAAAGAAACCAGGATTGGCAGATGAAGTTGCACTCGGTGTTACTTATGCAGAGATTGATGACTACCTAGAAGGTAAGCAAGTCAGCCCAGAAGCCCAAGCAACCATTGAAAAATGGTGGCACAAAGGCCAACACAAACGCCACCTACCAATCACTGTATTTGATACGTTCTGGGAGTAAAAACCTCCAGTGGAGGTTTTTACCCCGAGTCTAGAAACAGGAAAACGAGGAAGGTCCGGTAACTCGAAGAGTTCGAGTTCGATTTCCTTGTCTCACCCCCGCAAGGCTGACTAGGCTTGAAAAAGCTTGACAAAGTGTATTTCAAGCCAGACAGCTACTGCGTCAAAGTGTTATACTCAATGAAAATCAAAGAGCAAACTAGGAAGCGAGTCGTAGACTGTACTTGAGTACGGCAAGGTGAAGCTGACGTGGTTTGAATTTGATTTTCGAAGAGTATTAATGTCAGAAAAGGACGAGATTTTACATCCCGTCCTTTTTTATATTTGATATAATTCAGCTTAATCAAAATAAAGCAAATCTTTACTGGTGCTTGTAAAGAGGTCAAAACCATCCTTAGTTACGACACCACAGTCTTCGATACGAACACCGACTTTACCAGGGATGTAGATACCAGGCTCAACTGAGAAGCACATGCCTTCTTCGATAACCATGTCGTTTCCTTCCATGATGGATGGGAATTCGTGTACATCCATACCGATACCATGGCCGAGACGGTGGTTGAAGTACTCACCGTAGCCAGCTTTTTCAATCACTTCACGAGCCGCACGGTCTACTTCATGAGCAGTCACACCAGGTTTGATAAAGTCAAGGGCAGCTTGTTGGGCTTCTAGAGTTAAGTTGTAAATATCTTTCTTGAACTGGTCAGGTTTACCAACAGCGACTGTACGAGTCATATCTGATGCATAACCATTGACCATCACACCGAGGTCAAAGAGGAGAAGGGCATTGTTTTCAACCTTGTTAGCTCCAGGAATACCATGTGGATTCGCAGCATTATCACCAGTCAAGACCATGGTATCAAAGCTCATTTCATAGCCTTCACGTTTCATAGCAAAGTCAATCTGCGCAATGATATCAGTTTCCGTATTATCAAGAGAGATATTGTCAAAACCAACTTTGACAGACTTGTCGGCGTAAACACCTGCAACCATCATCTTTTTCACTTCGTCTGCTGATTTAATGAGGCGCATGCGTTGGATCAATGGAGTCAAGTTTTCAAACTCAGCAGTTTCAAAGACAGTTTTCAAACCATGATATTTAGTCAAGATCAGGTTGTCAAACTCAACTGCTACACGTTTGAAATCAATCTGTGGTAAGGCATTTTGGATTTTTTTCCAAGGGTTTTCAGAGTCCACATAGCCAACTACTGGGAAAGAGACAGTGCTAGTTGCACGCTCAACCTCAAGTGCTGGAACAAAGAGTAATGGTTCCTGGTCAGCAAGGACAAAAAGGAACATTTGGCGTTCGTGTGGATCACTGTAAAAGCCAGTGAGATAATTGATAGTGACGGGGTCAGATACGACAGCGACGTCTAGCTTTTCTGATTCGAGATATGTTAGGATTTGTTGTAATTTAGACATATGCTACCTTCTTTCTACCCCTCTATTTTGGCAAAAAATACTAGAAAAAGCAAGGGAGAAGGGGAAAAGAGCATAAAAAAATTCCAATTGCCGAAGCATATTGGAATCTAATGATTAGTTGAATTCTGCCTTGCTTTTCACATCACTATATTCTTCAGCGACTTCTTGGCTAAGAATATCCTCGTAAGTTGGTAGAACGATGTCCTGACCGTATTTTTTCTTAAGAGCAGTAGTGACCAAGCGATAGGCTAGATTTGCATTGCGGGATAAAATAGGTCCGTGGAAATAAGAACCGAATACATTTTTATAGTGAACACCTTCACCGATTTTCTCTTCGTTATTTCCATTTCCGTAAACAACATGGCCCAGTGGTTTTTGGTCATCTGAGAGGAAGGTACGACCCTGGTGGTTCTCAAATCCATAATAAGTTTCATCAAATTCTTGATTATGAATTTTAATATCACCGATAAAGCGGTTATTGGTTTGGTTGAGTGTGTAGTGTCCCATGACACCCAATCCTTCGATGCGTCTTCCGGAAGCCTCTATATAATATTGCCCCAGTAATTGGAAGCCACCGCAGATTGCAAGAACGACACCGTCATTTTGGATAAAGTTGTCGATACTGTCTTTTTTTGCAGGCAAATCACCAGCAATGATACTCTGTTCGAAGTCTTGACCACCACCGAAAAAGGCGATATCGTAGTGATTTTCATCGAAGCTATCATGGAGTGAAACGATATCAACTGTTACATGAGCCCCAAGTTTTTCAGCTACGTACTTGAGCATGAGGATATTCCCATTATCCCCGTAGGTGTTCATGAGATTTCCGTAGAGGTGGGCGATATTTAGCTGGTATGGATAGTTGCCGTCTTTTGAGGAAAGTGAAGTATAAACCATTAGTTCATCTCCTTTCTAACAATCTGACGATTAGCCAGTAATTCTCGGAATTCCAGCATAGCTGTATAGGTCGCAAGAATATAGGCATGCTTGCAGTCTTGAGCTTCAATCGTTTTAAGGACTTGTTCCAAGCTACTTGTTTCAGTAATCTTATCGGCTGGATAGCCTGTAACACGAAGGCGACGAGCGATTTCTGAATGACGTACTCCTCCGGCGTTAATTTCTGGAATATCCATGTCAGTTATCTGTTCAAAATCAGCATCCCAAATCCAACTAGTATCAATCCCGTCTGCATAGTTGGCATTGAGGAGAACAGATAGACTAAATGGATAAGGTGCTAGTTTGATCATTTCAATAGCCTGTGTAGCACCGACAGGATTTTTAATAAGAACCAGTGTACATTCCTTATCCCCGAGATGGAAGGTTTCTTGGCGTCCAAAAACAGCTCGACTCTTATCGAATCCCTGCTTAATCAGTTTAGAATCAGCGCCTAGGTGACGGGCGATAGCAACCGCAGCCAGGGCGTTGTAGATGTTGTAGAGACCACCGATTTGAATACCATATTCCTGACCGTCAATAACAAAACGAGAACGATTGTTGGTTAACTCAACCAATTCTGTCAGACGGTAGTCCAAGTCAGGACGTTTACATCCACAATTCTCACAGATATAAGCTCCCAAGTTAGCATAAGTGTTGAGCTCATATTTCAGAATACTTTGACATTCAGGACAGAGAATACCTTCAGTATTGTAGTGAGCAAGTTGCGCTGGACCTTTTTCTAGATCAAAACCAAAATACTGAACAGGATTTGAAATTGCGGGCTTGTAGAAAAGCGGACTATCACCGTTCAGCAGAACAGTAGCAGTAGGAACTTTTCGAATAGCATCCAAAATCATGTTATAGGTCGTATAGATCTCACCATAGCGGTCCATCTGATCGCGGAAGATATTGGTAATGACGAAAAGACTGGGCTGGATGTAGTCACAGATATGAGAGAGACTAGCTTCGTCGATTTCAAGGACTGCAATATTTTTTCCAGTTTTTGAAGATTTTGCCGTCAAGAAAGTCGTTGTAATCCCTGTAATCATGTTGGCACCACTAGGATTCGTTAAAACCTGACCATAAATTTCCTTTAGGATGCCGACAGTGAGAGCGGTCGTCAAGGTTTTCCCATTGGTACCAGTTACCACAACAATCTCGTAGTTCTTAGCTAAATGTTGTAAAATATCTTTATCAAATTGAAGGGCAAGTTTTCCAGGGAGCGTACTTCCACGTCCAAGATGACTCAAAATAAAATGAGAAGAACGCCCAGTAAGAAGGCCCAAAGTAGTTTTTAATTTCATGTTTCTATTATATCATAAAAGCCAGAAAAGATAGATTTGAGATTTTGGATAAAAAAACAACCCTAAGGAGGTTGTTTTTTCATAAGTGTATCTTAGGTTAAATCGCAAACAAGTCATTCAAGTTTTCAGCCAAGGTTGGGTGAGTGAAGATTTGTTTTGTGAAGTAAGTGTATGGGATTTTGTTGTCCATTGCAACAGTAATGATGTTGATGATTTCTTGTGATCCTTCAGAGAAGATAGTTGCACCGAGAATTTCTTTAGTTTCAGTATTGACAACAGCTTTGAAGGCTCCACGAAGGTCTCCGTTTACGTGACCACGAGGCATAGCAGCAACAGGGATTTCCTTAACAGCGTATGGAAGTTTCAAATCAGCTGCTTGACTTTCAGTCAAACCAACTTGTGAAAGTGCTGGTGTGATGAACATGGTGTTTGGCACATTGAGACGGTCTTCAAGTGTGTAGCTGCCATCTCCGGCAAGGTAGCTGAAGACAACACGGAAGTCATCTAGTGAAATGTAAGTGAATTGAAGTCCACCGTTGACATCTCCAACTGCAAAGACACCAGGAACGTTTGTTTGACAGTGTTTGTCGACCTTGATAGCACCACGCTCCGTTAGTTCAATATCTGTATTTTCAAGTTGAAGTGGTTCTACATTCGGTTTACGTCCTGTTGCATAGAGTAGGGCATCGAAACGATAAGTTTCTGTTTCAGTTACGACAAGAACTTGGTCACCGTCGTTTTTGATTTCAGTAGTATGGATATTTTGAAGCAGTTCAATGCCATCTTCTTCCATGTATTGTTTAGCAAGAGCAGCAATAGAGGATTCTGCGCGAGGCAAGAAAGTGTCCATTGCATCTAAGACTGTTACCTTGCTTCCAAGTTTGTTGTAAAGGCCTGCAAATTCAAGACCGATGTTTCCACCTCCAAGAATTCCAAGTTTTTCAGGCAATTTGTCCAAGCTTTGGATCTCTGTTGAGTCAAAGACATTCTTACTTGTAGCAAGTCCAGGAATTGGCAAGACGTTTGAAACAGCACCAGTGTTGATAACAATTGTTTCAGCAGTTAGTTCTTGTTTTTCGTCACCTGCTTGGATTTCGATCACCTTATTTGACACGAAATGTGCCTCTGCATCAATGACATCAACGCCATTATCGGCCAACATTTTATAATTCTTAGCGTTAAGACGACCAGTCACCGCACCACGCTCTTTCATAGTATCGTCAAATGACCAGCCCTTTTCAGCCGCTACAATCATAGTCTTGGTTGGGATACAAGCAATATTAATGCAAGTACCACCATACATCGCTTTACTGCGCTCGATGACAGCAACTTTTTTTCCAGCCGCATTCATCTTAGCAGCCAAAGTCTTACCGGCTTTACCAAATCCGATAACAATTAAATCGTATGTTAACATTTTTAAATCCTCCTATTTGATTTCATTCTAGCACAAGAAAAAAACTTTTGCACAAATCTGCTACGGGAAAAAATATTGGACTAAAATAGTCTCACGAAAGCTTTCGGGAATCAAGTTCAAAAAATAGAAAAATCGTTTACATGATTTTCCTTAAAGATTCTACTATCTTTTGGCTCTCTCTTGTGTTATACTAGATAGGTTGCAAAGAAAGCAGTACTTTTCTTTAGTGGAAAAGAAGCAACACGATCTTTCATAAAAAGATATGAAAAACCGTCATGAAAAGAAAAGTATAAATTAAGTGCTATAGGATGGCTTCGCACCATCTTTAGAAAGAAGAAAAACGTGAAATTTAATGAATTTAACTTATCTGCTGACCTTTTAGCAGAAATTGAAAAAGCAGGATTTGCAGAAGCAAGTCCTATCCAAGAGCAAACCATTCCTTTAGCTCTTGAAGGGAAAGATGTTATCGGTCAAGCACAGACTGGTACAGGGAAAACAGCAGCCTTTGGCTTGCCAACCCTTGAAAAAATTCGTACAGAAGAAGCAACTATCCAAGCTTTGGTAATTGCTCCAACTCGTGAACTTGCAGTTCAAAGCCAGGAAGAGCTTTTCCGTTTTGGTCGAAGCAAGGGTGTGAAAGTCCGTTCAGTATACGGAGGTTCAAGTATTGAAAAACAAATCAAAGCTCTTAAATCAGGGGCTCATATCGTTGTAGGAACACCTGGACGACTACTTGACCTCATCAAACGCAAGGCTTTGAAATTACATGATATTGAAACCTTAATTTTAGACGAAGCTGATGAAATGCTTAACATGGGATTCCTTGAAGACATCGAAGCGATTATCTCTCGTGTCCCAGAAAATCGTCAAACTCTACTCTTTTCAGCAACCATGCCTGATGCCATCAAACGTATCGGTGTTCAATTTATGAAAGAACCTGAGCATGTCAAGATTGCTGCTAAGGAATTGACAACAGAATTGGTCGACCAATACTATATCCGTGTCAAAGAACAAGAAAAATTTGACACAATGACACGTCTTATGGATGTTGATCAACCTGAGTTGTCAATCGTTTTTGGTCGTACGAAACGTCGTGTAGACGAGTTAACTCGTGGACTGAAGATCCGTGGTTTCCGTGCAGAAGGGATTCATGGAGATTTGGACCAAAACAAACGCCTTCGTGTCCTTCGTGATTTTAAAAATGGCAACCTCGATGTCCTCGTTGCAACAGACGTTGCTGCTCGTGGTTTGGATATCTCAGGTGTGACCCATGTCTACAACTATGATATTCCTCAAGACCCTGAGAGTTATGTTCACCGTATTGGTCGTACAGGGCGTGCAGGTAAGTCAGGTCAGTCAATAACCTTCGTTTCACCTAATGAAATGGGTTATCTACAAATCATTGAGAACTTGACTAAGAAACGCATGAAAGGTCTCAAACCTGCAAGTGCAGAAGAAGCCTTCCAAGCCAAGAAACAGGTTGCTCTCAAGAAAATTGAACGTGATTTTGCGGATGAAGCCATTCGTGGGAACTTCGAGAAATTCGCAAAAGACGCTCGTAAACTTGCTGCAGAATTTAGTCCAGAAGAATTGGCTATGTATATCTTGAGTCTGACTGTTCAGGATCCAGATAGTCTTCCAGAAGTTGAAATTGCGCGTGAAAAGCCATTACCATTTAAACCATCTGGTGGTGGATTTGGTGGAAAAGGCAAGTCTAGTCGCGGTGGCCGTCGTAGTGATGATCGCCGAGATCGTGATCGCCGTGGCAATGGTCGCCGTGATGATTATCATAAAGGTGGACGCTCAAAGGATCGTTTTGATAAAGAGAAGCGTTACCGTAAGGACAATAAAAAACCACGCAATACTTCAAGCGAGAAGAAAACAGGCTTTGTTATTCGTAACAAAGGAGATAAATAACAAAAAAGCGATTCACTGAGGTGAATCGCTTTTCTATATAAGGAGACCGAGAGTCATAAAAAAATTCATACGAGAATTTAGATTTATAAATTTGTTATCTTGTAATATTATCTTATCAAAAAAATAAAAAGCTGTCAATAAGAAAAATAAAAAAATTAGCAAAAATTTTCCAATAGTCATGAATTGCAATTCAATAAACAATTTTCAGATAATTGTTGAAGTAGTCAGAATTTTATGATATAATGAAAGCGATTATATGCGAGGTAAATAATGGTACATTTATTAGAAAAAACAAGAAAAATCACATCAATCCTAAAGCGTTCTGAGGAGAAGTTGCAAGATGATCTTCCCTACAATGCAATTACACGTCAATTGGCAGATATCATTGATTGCAACGCCTGCATTTTAAATAGTAAAGGACGCCTCTTGGGATATTTTATGCGCTACAAGACCAATAATGACCGTGTAGAGCAATTTTTCCAATCAAAAATTTTCCCTGATGAATATATTCAAGCGGCAAATATGATTTATGATACGGAATCTAACCTTCCAGTAGAACATGATTTGAGTGTTTTTCCAACTGAAAGTCGTTCGGACTTTCCAGATGGTTTGACAACGATTGCTCCAATTCATGTGTCTGGTATTCGCTTGGGTTCTTTGATTATATGGCGTAATGATAAGAAGTTTGAAGAAGATGATTTGATTCTTATTGAGATTGCAAGCACTGTAGTAGGGATTCAACTCTTGAATTTCCAACGCGAGGAAGATGAGAAAAATATTCGTCGTCGTACGGCTGTAACGATGGCGGTTAATACCCTTTCTTACTCTGAACTTAGAGCAGTATCAGCTATTTTAGCTGAATTAAATGGTAATGAGGGTCAATTAACAGCTTCAGTCATTGCGGACCGTATTGGTATCACTCGTTCTGTCATTGTAAATGCCCTTCGTAAACTTGAATCTGCAGGGATTATTGAAAGTCGTTCTCTTGGTATGAAAGGAACCTATCTCAAAGTTCTAATTCCAGATATTTTTGAAGAAGTGAAAAAGAGGGACTATTAATGGCTAAGGCACTAATTTCTATTGACTATACAGAAGATTTCGTAGCGGATCATGGGAAACTGACTGCGGGCGCTCCAGCTCAAGCAATATCTGATGATATATATGGGGTGACCCAAAAGGCTTTTGAACGTGGAGATTATATCTTTTTTACCATCGATGCCCATGAAGAAAATGATGTTTTTCATCCTGAAAGTAAACTATTCCCACCACATAATATTATTGGGACTAGTGGACGAAATTTGTATGGCAAACTAGCTGAGTTCTATCAGGAATATGCTGATGATAGTCGTGTTTTCTGGATGGACAAACGTCACTATTCTGCTTTTTCTGGAACAGATTTGGATATCCGTCTCAGAGAGCGTAGAGTAGATACAGTTATTTTGACAGGAGTTTTGACTGATATCTGTGTCTTGCATACGGCGATTGATGCTTATAATCTTGGTTATCAAATAGAAGTGGTCAAACCAGCAGTTGCATCCATTTGGCCTGAAAATCATGCCTTTGCACTTGGACATTTTAAGAATACACTTGGTGCGAAATTGGTTGATGAAAATTTGCTTGAAATTGCAGAATAATACATTTCAAGATGAAAAAATCTGAAAAAAGTCTTGACAATTTTTTTCAAAGTTGATATACTAGTAAAGTAATCGACGCGGGGATGGCGGAATTGGCAGACGCGCAGGACTAAGGATCCTGTGACCGCTTTAGGTCGTGAGGGTTCAAGTCCCTCTCTCCGCATAGTAGTGAGCTAGCTTTGGCTAGCTTTTTATTTTTCATAAAAAGAGCAAAAATATTTTTGCTCTTTTTTTGGTATTTCATAAACATTTCATATTTGAATATTATAATGGTTTTACAAATATGGAGGTGCTATATGAATCCCACTCAAAGAGCTTGGGCTTACGTCAGCAGAAAACGACTGAGAAGTCTCATATTATTCTTGATTCTATTTGTCTTATTGGCTGGAATATCGGCTTGTTTGACGCTCATGAAGTCCAACAAAACAGTAGAAAATAATCTCTATCGCTCATTGAATACATCTTTTTCTATTAAAAGAATAGAAGCAGAACAGACCTTTCAACTGTCTCAACTAGATGACCTTAAAAAGATAAAGGGTCTTGAGAAGATTTCACCTGAGCTAGAAACAATAGCTAAGTTAACTGATAAAGAAGTCGTTACTGGAGAACAAAGTATTCAAAGGGATGATTTGACAGAGGCTGAAAAAAATCTCATCAGTTTGGTAGCTTTAGAAGATTCCTCTAAGGATGTCTCCTTTACTAGCTCTGCCTTTACCCTTAAAGAAGGAAGACATATCGAAAAAGGGGATAGTAAAAAAATCTTAATCCATGAAGATTTAGCTAAGAAAAACAATCTAAAGCTAGGAGATAAGATTAGTTTAAATCCTGGACCAATTGAAGGAAATAGTGGACAAAAGCTAGACTATGAAATCGTAGGTATTTTCTCAGGTAAGAAACAAGAGAAATTCACTGGTCTTTCTTCAGATTTTAGTGAAAACACGGTCTATACAGACTACGAAAGTAGCCAAACTCTCCTTGGAAATAAGGAAGATCAAGTTAGCGCCGCTCGTTTTTATTTAGAAAATCCAAAAGAGATGGATAGTATCATTCAAGAGGTTGAAAAGTTATCTCTGGAAAACCAAGGTTACCAAGTCGAGAAGGAAAATAAGGCGTTTGAACAAATCAAGGATTCAGTTTCGACCTTCCAAACCTTCTTACAAATTTTCCTCTATGGCATGATGATTGCTGGTGTAGGAGCGCTAGTCTTGGTCTTGTCCCTTTGGTTACGAGAGCGTATTTACGAGGTTGGTATTTTATTGGCACTAGGGAAGGGAAAAGGAGCAATCTTTAGCCAATTCTGCCTAGAAGTCATCCTAGTTTCATTGGCATCCATTTTGCCTGCATTTGTTGCTGGGAATGCTATTACTTCCTATCTCTTGAAGACTGTACTAGCAAGCGGTGACCAAGCTGCACTACAAGATACTCTGGCAAAAGCAACGAATCTTACAACAAGTCTTCTATCATTTGGAGAATCTTATATCTTCCTACTGATTATTAGTTGCTTGTCAGTTGCACTTTGTTTCCTATTTTTATTTAGAAAATCACCGAAAGAAATTTTATCATCTATTAGTTAATACTCTTCGAAAATCTCTTCAAACCACGTCAGCTTCGCCTTGCCGTACTCAAGTACAGCCTGCAGCTAGCTTCCTAGTTTGTCCTTTGATTTTCATTGAGTAGAAGAAGGAGAAATCATGACTTTACTACAATTACAAGATCTTACTTATCGTTACAAGAACACTGCAGAAGCAGTATTATATAAAATCAATTACGATTTTGAACCTGGCAAGTTTTATAGTATTATCGGAGAATCAGGAGCTGGGAAGTCAACACTCTTATCTCTATTAGCAGGACTTGATAGCCCAGTCGAAGGTGCCATCCTATTCGAAGGCAAGGATATTCGGGAACAAGGTTATTCTTATCACCGCATGCACCATATCTCTTTGGTTTTCCAAAACTATAACTTGATTGATTATCTTTCACCCTTGGAAAATATCCGCTTGGTTAATAAAAAAGCTAGCAAGGACACCCTTCTTGAACTTGGTTTAGATGAGAGTCAAATCAAGCGGAATGTTCTCCAATTATCAGGAGGGCAGCAACAACGTGTTGCCATTGCTCGTAGCCTTGTATCGGAAGCACCAGTGATTTTAGCAGATGAACCAACAGGGAACCTAGATCCTAAGACAGCTGGAGATATCATCGATTTGCTCAAATCTCTCGCTGAGAAAACAGGCAAGTGTGTAATCGTTGTGACCCACAGTAAGGAAGTAGCACAAGCATCAGATATTACACTGGAATTGAAGGATAAGAAACTGACTGAAAAATAGAGTCTACTTCTTAAACTTTTGGAATTGCTTTAGTAAACTATTAAGTAATTATAAACGAAGTGATTCTTAAACAGTTATTTCCCGCTATAGTGGTATCCTAGATAATAACTTTGTTATTATCTAGGACGGGATTTTTGAGACAGATGGCTCAAAAATTAGGGATGAAATTCTAAAATGAAGTTGCTCCCGTCCGCACTATTTAAGGGAAATAAAGAAATATAAAAACATATAAGCGAAGTAAATCTAGAAAGGAATCTTATGTTACACAACGCATTTGCCTATGTCACAAGAAAATTTTTCAAGTCTATTGTGATCTTTCTTATCATTCTTTTGATGGCTAGTTTGAGTTTGGTCGGCTTGTCTATCAAGGGAGCGACAGCCAAGGCTTCTCAGGAAACCTTTAAAAATATCACCAATAGTTTCTCCATGCAAATCAACCGCAGGGTCAATCAAGGTACTCCACGTGGTGCGGGGAATATCAAGGGTGAAGATATCAAAAAAATTACCGAGAATAAAGCTATTGAATCCTACATCAAACGGATTAATGCTATCGGTGATTTGACAGGCTATGAACTGATTGAAACGCCTGAAACCAAGAAAAATCTAACTGGAGATCGAGCTCAACGTTTTGGAAGTAGCTTGATGATAACAGGTGTCAATGACTCTTCTAAAGAAGACAAGTTTGTGTCAGGCTCTTACAAACTAGTCGAAGGTGAGCATTTAACAAACGACGACAAATACCAAATTCTCATGCACAAAGACTTGGCTGCTAAACATGGCTGGAAGGTAGGAGACAAGGTCAAACTGAACTCCAATATCTACGATGCAGATAATGAAAAAGGAGCCAAGGAAACAGTAGAAGTAACGATCAAAGGACTTTTTGATGGACATAACAAATCTGCTGTGACCTATTCACAAGAACTTTATGAGAATACAGCTATCACAGATATTCACACAGCTGCCCAACTCTATGGTTATACAGAAGATACAGCTATTTATGGAGATGCTACCTTCTTTGTAGCTGGAGATAAGAACCTAGATACTGTCATGCAAGAATTAGGGTCTATCAATGGTATCAACTGGAAGATGTATAGCTTGATTAAGAGTTCATCTAACTATCCTGCCCTTGAACAATCTATCTCAGGCATGTACAAGATGGCTAATCTTCTCTTCTGGGGTAGCTTGAGCTTCTCTGTTCTTCTACTGGCTCTCTTACTGACACTATGGATTAACGCCCGTCGTAAAGAGGTTGGAATTCTCCTTTCAATTGGTCTTAAACAAGCAAGTATTCTAGGACAATTTATCACAGAAGCAGTTATGATTGCAATTCCAGCACTAATTTCAGCTTATTTCCTAGCCAACTATACTGCTCGTACTATTGGAAATACAGTTCTTGCAAATGTCACATCAGATGTGGCTAAGCAAGCTAGTAAGGCAGCCCAAGCCTCTAATCTTGGTGGTGGTGCAGAAGTTGATGGTTTTAGCAAAACACTATCAAGCCTGGATATTTCTATTCAACCCACAGACTTTGCTATCGTTTTTGTACTTGCTTTAGTTCTTGTAATAATTGTTATGGCGCTTGCTTCCAGCAATCTCCTCTTTAAACAACCAAAAGAACTCTTGCTGGATAGTGAATAAAAAAACCTGCTACCTATTCTCATGCAAATGAGATATAATATAGGTAGCATTTTTGATAGAAAAGGATTTATATGAACATTCTAATTGTAGAAGATGAAGACATGATTCGCGAGGGAATAAGTGATTATTTGACGGATTGTGGCTATGAAACCATTCAGGCAGCAGATGGCCTGGAGGCCTTAGAGCAATTTTCAAATCACCAAGTTGCCCTGGTTCTCTTGGACATTCAAATGCCTAAACTCAATGGTTTAGAGGTTTTGTCAGAAATCCGAAAAAGCAGCCAAGTTCCGGTCTTGATGTTGACAGCCTTTCAGGACGAAGAATATAAGATGAGTGCCTTTGCTGCATTAGCAGATGGTTATTTGGAAAAGCCTTTTTCTCTATCTTTGTTAAAAGTACGAGTGGATGCCATCTTTAAACGTTATTATGATGTAAGTCGTATTTTTACCTATAGGGATACCGAGGTAGACTTTGACAGCTATAGCGCCAAAGTGGCTGGTCAAGAAGTTGCAGTGAATGCAAAAGAACTGGAAATTTTAGATTATCTGGTAAAAAATGAAGGTCGAGCCTTAACACGGTCGCAGATTATCGATGCTGTATGGAAGATGACAGATGAGGTTCCTTTTGACAGAGTGATCGATGTCTATATCAAGGAACTACGGAAAAAATTGGATTTAGACTGTATTCTTACCGTACGCAATGTTGGTTATAAATTGGAGAGAAAATGAGACGTTCAGGTTTATTTAAAAAAATTTTTATCTATACCTTCTCGGTATTTTCTACCTTGGTCATTTGTTTGCATTTGGCCATCTATTTCCTATTTCCTCCGACCTATCTCAGTCACCGTCAGGAGAGCATAGGGCAAAAGGCTACAGAAATTGCCCAGTCCCTCCAAGGTAAGGACAGTCAAGCTATTCAGGAAGTCCTTGAACTTTATTCTAAAAGCAGTGATATTAAGGGAGCTGTTAAGGGGGAGATGACTCAGGATAAGTTGGAAGTCAATGATAATCTTCCCATTGATAAACAACGACAAACGGCCTCCTTGGTTATTGAGGAAAGAGAAGTTCAAACTAAGGATGGTCAGACGATGACCTTGCAGTTTTTAGCTTCTATGGATTTGCAGAAAGAAGCAGAAGACATCAGTCTTCAATTTCTGCCTTATACTTTATTAGCGTCTTTTATCATTTCGCTCCTCATCGCCTTTATCTATGCTAGAACCATTGTTGCTCCTATTTTGGAAATTAAACGAGTGACTCGACGGATGATGGATTTGGATGCAGAAGTGAAGTTGCGCGTGGATTCTAAGGATGAAATTGGCGATCTTAAAGAACAAATCAACAGCCTTTATCAGCATCTCTTGACGGTCATTGCAGATTTGCATGAGAAAAACGAGGCCATTCTCCAGCTGGAAAAGATGAAGGTTGAGTTTTTGCGAGGTGCTTCCCACGAACTGAAAACACCTCTAGCTAGTCTAAAGATTCTTCTGGAGAATATGAAAGCCAATATTGGACGCTATAAAGATCGTGACCATTATCTGGGAGTTTCTTTGGGTATCGTGGATGATTTGACTCACCACGTTCAGCAAATCTTATCTCTTTCTTCAGTGCAAGAATTGAGAGATAAGAAAGAACAAATCAACCTTCTTGAAATGACAGATTTTCTCTTAAAGGATTATGATTTATTAGCCAAAGAGAGGGAAATCTCAGTTGTGAATCAACTGACTGATCAACAAACTTATCTAAATCCTTCGGTACTCAAGCTGATTCTTTCCAATCTTATCAGTAATGCTGTGAAACACTCTGTTCAAGGTGGTTATTTAAAAATTGGAGCAAAAGATGGTTGGGTCTTTATTGAGAACGCCTGTACACCTGAGGAGCAAGATAAGTTTGAACAATCCTTTGCGGTTTCTAGTCGACAAAGTAAGGGAGCTGGCTTGGGACTTTTCGTAGTTAAAAGTTTATTGGAAAACGAAGAAATTGACTATCGATTTGAACGCTATGAAGACCACTTAGCCTTTTATATGAACCTACCTAAAGGCCTATAAAATTAGGACTTTGAGGAGAGTTACATATTTTAAGATAGAAGAAATTCAATTCAAACTACAGGAAAAACTAGCTTTTTTTGTTAAAAAGTGATAAAATGAACAATGTAAATGGGATGTCCCATAAAAATATACAGGAGGCCTGATAAAATGGCAATCGTTTCAGCAGAAAAATTTGTCCAAGCAGCTCGTGACAACGGTTATGCAGTTGGTGGATTTAACACAAACAACCTTGAGTGGACTCAAGCTATCTTGCGTGCAGCAGAAGCTAAAAAAGCTCCAGTTTTGATCCAAACTTCAATGGGTGCTGCTAAATACATGGGTGGTTACAAAGTTGCTCGCAACTTGATCGCTAACCTTGTAGAATCAATGGGTATCACTGTACCAGTAGCTATCCACCTTGACCACGGTCATTACGAAGATGCACTTGAGTGTATCGAAGTTGGTTACACTTCAATCATGTTTGACGGTTCACACCTTCCAGTTGAAGAAAACCTTAAATTGGCTAAAGACGTTGTTGAAAAAGCACACGCTAAAGGTATCTCAGTAGAAGCTGAAGTTGGTACTATCGGTGGTGAAGAAGACGGAATCATCGGTAAAGGTGAATTGGCTCCAATCGAAGACGCTAAAGCAATGGTTGAAACTGGTATTGACTTCTTGGCAGCTGGTATCGGTAACATCCACGGTCCTTACCCTGCAAACTGGGAAGGTCTTGATCTTGACCACTTGCAAAAATTGACAGAAGCTCTTCCAGGATTCCCAATTGTATTGCACGGTGGATCAGGTATTCCTGATGATCAAATCCAAGCAGCTATCAAACTTGGTGTTGCTAAAGTTAACGTTAACACTGAATGCCAAATCGCATTCGCTAACGCAACTCGTAAATTTGCTCGTGACTACGAAGCAAACGAAGCAGAATACGACAAGAAAAAACTCTTCGACCCACGTAAATTCTTGGCTGACGGTGTAAAAGCTATCCAAGCATCAGTTGAAGAACGTATCGACGTATTCGGTTCAGAAGGTAAAGCTTAATCTAGCTGAACCATATAAAAAGAAACCTGCCCATTGGGTGGGTTTTCTCATTTTTCAACTCTTCTCAACCTTATTTAAAAAGTGATATAATGAAGATGGAACGAATCATTTAGTGAATTTTTGGGTAAAACTAGTTTTTTAATCAAACTTTGAAAGGAAAAATAGCCATGATATTCGATCAGTCCTTACAAGCCTACCTTCATGAAGTAGATGATGTTCTTGTAGCTTGGGAAGAAAAGCCAAGTGGAAACTTTGAGGTGGAAGCTCAGTTGCTTGCAGCCAATTACCATAAAAATAGGTCTCGTATTCTTGCATTTATACTGCCTCATTTACAAGAATTTTATGGGTATTTCACAGATAAAGAAGTTACTGAAAAATTGGGCAAACCAATCATCGAGCCAGAGAGACAAACCGTTACTTTCTGTGACCAAACTTTTGATGATATTCATATCTTTTCTTTTGACTATCAGGGGCAGGCATTTGAGCGTCTGGAGAATTTTGCCATTGATGGTTAAGGTCTGTTTTCAGTTTAAAAAGAAGGGGAGAGACTAATGAGTACTGCTGATTTTGTTTTTATTGAAAGTAAAGAATCCATATTCCTAGATTTACAAGCTTTTTGTACTGCTTTGAGAGAAAAATTCCCAGGTATTTTGATCAGAGCAAGGACGAATCCTGAAAAAGCTTACTCGCTTTCTTGGGATTATCAAAGTCCTCAGCTTACCTTGGAAAGTTCACTGAGTAGCAAGAAAAATGTTTTTGTGATAAATTACTTTGATTCAACAAACAGGTTACAAGATTATGCTTCCTATATCATCTGGCTTCGGAAATGGTTTCCAGCTGAAGAGAAGGTTTCCCTTTGTGATGAAGGTTATGAGTATGTGTTTGAACTTCCTAGTGGTTTAGCCCAAAAGGAGTTGGAAAACTACTTACGAACAAGATTTGATGAGTGAAGAAGAAGTTCGAAAACGAACAAGGATATGGAAAAGTGAAAAAGGAGAATCGGATGCTTACAAGAGATGATATTTTACTTGCTTTACAAGATGCAATTGCTGAAGACCAAGAATTTGAGTTGGCAGACGAGATTATCGATGCCATGGAGCTTTATGATCAACCCTTTGATTTGGTTGCCCCCATCTTAGATTTTATTTCCAAGCATCCAGAAGTAGATTTTGGATCTCCAGGTGAGTTAGTTCACTTTGTAGAGAGATTTTATCATCATGGTTATGAGGAATTATTGATGGAGTCAGTTCTGAAAAGACCTACTATGCATAATATCTGGATGCTTCATCGATGCTATAATGCCAATGATCCAGATCTAGTCCGGCAGATTCAGGCTTTGGTTGGAGAACTTAAGCAGGATAAGACTCTTGATTCACAAGTAAGAAGCATGATTGAAGACTTAAATTGGTAGAGGAAGGTGATGCAGCATCACCTTTTTATCTTTTCTTAGGGATTCAAATTTTTGATATAAATTAACACTTGTTTTCTTTAGATATTTGCACTATAATAGGGTGTTATTAGGGCTTTCTTTCCTTATGTTGAAAAAGAAGGCAAGATTTTAGGAGATAAGAAATCGTGTTTGAATGCTCAGGGACATGATTTTACGATTTTTTACGATAGGGAGATCAATATGCCAATGATAGAAGTGGAACATCTTCAGAAAAATTTTGTGAAGACAGTAAAGGAACCAGGCTTGAAGGGAGCTTTGCGCTCCTTTATTCATCCTGAAAAGCAGACCTTTGAAGCGGTCAAGGATTTGACCTTTGAGGTACCAAAGGGGCAGATTCTAGGTTTTATCGGAGCAAATGGTGCTGGGAAGTCAACCACCATTAAAATGCTGACCGGAATTTTGAAACCAACATCTGGTTTTTGTCGGATTAATGGCAAGATTCCCCAGGACAATCGCCAAGATTATGTCAAGGATATTGGAGTCGTTTTCGGACAACGCACCCAGCTATGGTGGGATTTGGCTCTGCAAGAGACCTACACGGTCTTGAAGGAGATTTACGATGTGCCAGACTCGCTTTTCCATAAGCGCATGGATTTTTTGAATGAAGTCTTGGATTTGAAGGAATTTATCAAGGATCCTGTGCGTACTCTTTCATTGGGTCAACGGATGCGGGCGGATATTGCGGCTTCCTTGCTTCACAATCCCAAGGTTCTCTTTTTAGATGAGCCGACTATTGGTTTGGATGTGTCGGTCAAAGATAACATTCGTCGGGCTATCACTCAGATCAATCAGGAGGAAGAGACCACTATTCTCTTGACCACTCACGACCTGAGTGATATTGAGCAACTCTGTGATCGGATTTTTATGATTGACAAAGGGCAAGAGATTTTTGATGGAACGGTGAGCCAGCTCAAGGAAACCTTTGGCAAGATGAAGACTCTCTCCTTCGATCTGATGCCAGGTCAAAGTCATTTAGTCTCCCACTATGAAGGCTTGCCTGATACATCCATTGAAAGACAAGGAAATAGCCTGACTATTGAATTCGATAGTTCTCGCTACCAGTCAGCCGATATTATCAAGCAAACCTTATCTGATTTTGAAGTCCGTGATTTGAAGATGGTAGATACGGATATTGAAGATATTATCCGTCGCTTCTACCGAAAGGAGCTCTAAGATGGTCAAATTGTGGAGACGTTATAAACCTTTTATCAATGCAGGGATTCAGGAGTTGATCACCTATCGAGTCAACTTTATTCTCTATCGGATTGGCGATGTCATGGGGGCTTTTGTGGAATTTTATCTCTGGAAGGCTGTCTTTGATTCCTCGCAGGAGTCTTTGATTCAGGGCTTCAGTATGGCAGATATCACCCTTTATATCATCATGAGTTTTGTGACTAATTTATTAACTGAGTCAGATAGCTCCTTTATGATCGGTGATGAGGTCAAGGAAGGTTCCATTATCATGCGTTTGTTGCGACCAGTGCATTTTGCGGCTTCTTACCTCTTTACCGAGCTTGGTTCCAAGTGGTTGATTTTTATCTCTGTTGGACTGCCATTTTTAAGTGTCATCATTTTGGTGAAAATCTTGTCTGGACAAGGGATTGTAGAAGTACTGGGATCGACGGTTCTATATCTCATTAGCTTAACGCTCGCCTATCTGATTAACTTTTTCTTTAATATCTGTTTTGGATTTTCAGCCTTTATATTTAAAAATCTATGGGGTTCTCAAGTATTTAAGGCTTCTCTAGTATCCTTTATGTCTGGAAGTCTGATTCCCTTGGCTTTCTTTCCAAAGGTGGTTGCAGATATTCTTTCCTTCTTGCCTTTTTCATCCTTGATTTACACTCCGGTCATGATTATTCTTGGGAAATACAATGCCAGTCAGATTCTTCAAGCGCTTTTGCTCCAGTTCTTCTGGCTGTTAGTGATGGTGGGCTTGTCTCAGTTGATTTGGAAACGAGTCCAGTCATTCATCACCATTCAAGGAGGTTAGTATGAAAAAATATCAACGCATGCATCTGATTTTTATCAGGCAATACATCAAACAGATCATGGAATACAAGGTGGATTTTGTGGTTGGTGTCTTGGGAGTCTTTCTGACTCAAGGCTTGAACCTCTTGTTTCTCAATGTCATCTTTCAACATATCCCATCCCTAGAAGGATGGACCTTTCAAGAGATTGCTTTTATCTATGGTTTTTCCTTGATTCCCAAGGGATTGGACCATCTCTTTTTTGACAATCTATGGGCGCTAGGTCAACGCTTGGTGCGAAAAGGGGAATTTGACAAGTATTTGACTCGTCCTATCAATCCTCTCTTTCACATCCTCGTTGAGACCTTTCAGATTGATGCTTTGGGCGAACTCTTGGTCGGTGGAATCTTACTAGCAACAACGGCGACTAGCATTGCTTGGTCTATTCCTAAATTCCTGATTTTTCTAGTTTGTATTCCTTTTGCAACCTTGATCTATACTTCCTTGAAAATTGCGACAGCCAGCATCGCGTTTTGGACCAAGCAGTCAGGCGCCATGATTTATATTTTTTATATGTTCAATGATTTTGCTAAGTACCCGATATCTATTTACAATTCGCTTCTTCGTTGGTTGATTAGCTTCATTGTGCCTTTCGCCTTTACCGCCTACTATCCTGCTAGTTATTTATTGCAGGGCAAGAATGTGCTCTTTAACATTGGTGGTTTGATTTTGATTTCCCTTGTTTTCTTTGTTATTTCCCTCAAACTCTGGGACAGGGGATTGGATGCTTATGAAAGTGCTGGATCGTAAGAGGTAAAGTTAGACCAAAATCAAGAAAGGAACTAATGATGTTTATAATTAAAGAAGTCAAGGATGAAGAGCAAAAAATGGCAGTTGTCGCTGAGATTTTAAGGGATTTGCCAGAATGGTTTGGAATACCCGAAAGCACGCAAGCCTACATCGAAGGAGCCAAGGGCTTGCAAGTGTGGGCCGCCTATCAGGATGGTGATTTGCTTGGCTTTGTAAGCTTGGCCTATTCTAGTGAAGATTGTGCAGAGATTGACTGTCTCGGTGTAAAAAAAGCTCATCAAGGTAGAGGAATTGGTAGTCGCTTACTTGCTACTTTAGAGAGTGAAGCCAGTAAAAATGTTGATTATTTGCAAGTGAAAACAGTAGCAGAAGGCTCTAATAAAGATTATGATCGAACAAATGTCTTTTATCGCAGTCTTGGCTTTAAAAAATTAGAGATTTTTCCACAACTTTGGGGGCCTCAAAATCCTTGTCAGATTTTGATTAAAAAGATGGGTTAAGAATCCCTTGACATCCTTCCTTATAGTGCTATACTATAAGGGTAAATGCCGATTTAGCTCAGTTGGTAGAGCAAGGCACTCGTAAAGCCTAGGTCACAGGTTCGATCCCTGCAATCGGCAGTGTGAAAGAAGTCCTCTTGGACTTCTTTTTTCCTTTTTATAAAATTCTGACCACATAGTCTGCGATGTCTACCAGATAGGCAAAACCTATTGTTTGTGTTTTTTATTTCTGTTATAGTAGTAATTGTCAAAGGGAGATAAAGCTTCCTAACAAATTAGAAAATGAGGTAGAATCATGAAAAAAGTATTAGGTATCGGATTTTTGGTAGTTGCGGCTGCAGTTTTGTATTTTGGAATGGTTGGATGGCCAAGTTTTGATGTTAACATCTGGGCACTTTTTCCAGTAGGTCTTTTCTTATTCTTTACTCTTGAGAATTTGGTTAAAAAAGATTATAAGGCTAGTCTCATGAGCTTGATTATTGCCTTTATCATTGCAAATGCTATTTTTGACATCTTGCCACTTTCAAGTGGTTTGGTTATCGGTGCAGGAGTGCTAGCTTGCGTGGGAATTGGATTTCTCTTTCCTGACGCTAATAAGAAAGAATCATAATACAAAAAGTCTCGAGATTTCTCGAGACTTTTTTACTTGCCTGCGTAATATTTTTGAATACCTTTGACAATACCAGCCACCAATCTATTCTGGTAAGCATCGCTCCGAATTTGTTGGTTTTCGTTGAAATTGTCCATATAACCAAGCTCTAGGAGAACTGCTGGTTTATCTGTTTCTCGAAGGACAGCAAAGCTACTTTGGAGGAGACCTGCATCCTTAGCACCTGTTTCAGCTAGGAGAGAAGAGTGGATATCAGCAGCAAGGCGTTTACTTTCACTGATACGATCAGGATGGTTATGCCAGTAAGGATTTATCTTAGCGCGATAGCCCGGAGCGTCTTCGTAAGAATAGGTCTGAATTCCAGAACGGTTAGAAGCAGGGTTGCCACTAGCATTAAAGTGGATACTAATGAAAATATCTGAGTTTGTACTATTCACCATTTTTGAACGTTCAGTGATAAAGTCGACATAGACATCACTATCTCTCGAAGAAAGAACGGTATAACCAAGTCCCTCGAGTTCCTTGCGAAGTTTCTTGTAAATTTGCATAGTGAGGTCTTTTTCATTCGTGTTATAGTAAACAGCACCTGGATCTTTACCACCGTGTCCTGGATCTAAGAAAACAGTTTTCGTGTATTTTCCTTTTTCAAAACCACGGCTTACAGGAATTTCGCCAATCCATTTCCCATTACTTTGGAACTGCTGAGTTTTTCCGTCGATTTTGCGAGTTCCTGTGACATAAACGCCATTTTCATCTAAATAGTAACGAGCATTGTAGTAGCTGTCGTCAATCCATTCACTCTTAGCCATGTAACCACCTGACTTGAGGTAGTAGGAGCCAATCCATTCACGCGCTGCATAAGTACCACTAGATTTCAAGTAGAACCAGCTATTATAGCCTTTATCGAAAATCCATTCTTTTTCAGCCATAACACCGTTAGCTTTTAGGTAGTAGTTCCCTTGCCATTGGTTGTTTGCCATGCTGGCATCTTTGTTAAAGTAGTACCATGCACCACCAATTTTTTCCCATTTTTGTTGTGCAGCTTTGCCAGAAGCGAGGGCATAATATGATTTTCCATCATGTTTTACCCAAGAGTTTTCAGCCATAGCACCACTGTTAGAAAAGAGATAACCATTGAAAATTGTGTTGCTGAGCATGATACCTTCTTTATCAAAGTAGTACCAAACACCACCAATTTTCTTCCATTCTTGTTTAGCAATTTTTCCAGATGGTTTAGCGTAGTACCATTTATCTTTGATTTTGCCCCAGCCACTATCGACCATAGCACCACTGCTAGTCAGGATATACCCATCATAGATAGTATCGCTGAGCATGATACCGTTTTTGTCGAAATAGTACCATTTTGCGTGGATTTTCTTCCAATTTAGAGCAGGTTTATTAGCTTCATAGAAACGCCAGACATTTTCTTCAAATACCCATCCATTTTTTTTGACTTCTGGAGCTTTAGTCTCTTCTTTCTTGTCTGAACTTGTACTTGGATTTGTAGTTGTAGTTGTAGAAGTTATAGACAGACTTGAACTTGTTTCAGTAGAAGGGGCAGTTTCCTTGGTTGAAGGGGTGTTCTTTTCTGCTTTTTCTGTAATGGTCGTTTCTTGTATCTTTTCTGCTGAAGTAGTCTCTATGTTTTTTTCTTCGGCTAAAGCTGAGTTTGTTGCGAATCCGAGAAAAGAAAGCGTGATGGCACTTGCCAAGAGCGTTTTTTTCACTTGTTTTATCTCCTATTTTTTTAATAATCTCTTTTTTAATATCATAAGAAAAGCACCTCATGTGGAAAACTTGTCACCAACTGTTGAGGTGCTGGCATGCTTTGTATTATTTCATCATAAAGATTTGAACAATCATGATGATGTAGATGAGCAATGTGAGTAGAAATCCAGCTCTCCAAAAGAATTTAAGGAATTTTGGATAATAAAAGCTACGTTTTTTGCTCAGGAAGAAAAAGACTAGAATAATGGCTAGCAAAGATAGGGCTGCTCCCAAAATGGGAAGTTGATTGTGTGTAAAAACCTTCCCAGTAATCAAATAGTATTCAAAAATTAGGAAAGGAAAAGCCAAATCTGCAAAGTTAATCCCCTTTTTCTTTAACTTAAAAAATCTACTAAAGATAATAGCCAAAGCCAAGGTTAATACCAAAAGCAAGACGGAAGCGAGTTTCATTAAAATCATAACAATATTGTATCATAAAATCTGAATAAAAGAAAAGCATATTCCTTGATTTAACAGTGTTTTTCTAAAAATTTTTGTTTAGAAACTGATTTTTTATACTAACTTGAGCATCAATGAGATTCACACTGCAAAACGAGAACAGTTTGAAGGTTCATTATAAATCTTTTTTATGGTGACAATAAAAAATATATATTAGTCAGGATAGATGAATCGTAGTAGAATGAGTAGCAAATAATACTCTTCGAAAATCTCTTCAAACCACGTCAACGTCGCCTTGCCGTACTCAAGTACAGCCCGAGGCTAGTTTCCTAGTTTGCTCTTTGATTTTCATTGAGTATAAAGCAAAGGAGTATCTTATGAAATTAGTTAGTTTATGGTCAAAACTCTCACTTGGCATCCAATTATTGGTGGCTTTAATCTTAGGTGTTGTCGCTGCGGTCATCTGGCCACAATTTGCAGGCTTTTATCAATTTTTAGGTCAGGCCTTTATTAAACTGATCAATATGGTTATTATTCCGCTAATCTTCCCAACCATTGTTGTTGCAGTTGCCAGTGTTATCGGGAAAAAATCTTTTGGAAAAATCTTGACCAAGAGTCTGGTTTACTTTTTCGCAGTCACAACTGCCATTACTCTTTTGTTTGTATTATCTAGTTACTATTTAGGATTTGGACAAGGAGTGAACATCGGTCAAACTGGTGGGAATCTTGATGGGATTGCCAACAATGTAAAATTTAGCGAATTTCTACTTGGTTTTATTCCATCAAATATCGTCAAGTCTCTTTCAGAAGGTGCCCTTTTACCAATTATCGTTTTTGCCATCTTTCTTGGTTACGGAATTGGGAATCTTAAGTCTGATAAATCTCAGAAGATTATCGAAGGTTTCCAAATCTGGATTGAAGCCATTTACAAGATTGTTGCAGTAATTATCAAACTATCACCGATTGGTATTTTTGGATTTATCGCTAAAGATGTTGCAACTACGGGTGTCGACAAGTTGATTGGGCTTGGTCAGTTTGTAATTGGAACTTATCTGGCTTATGCTGTTTTGGTTCTCCTTATTTTCCCTTTGATTGCTGTATTCTTTAAAGTACCGTATTTATCAGCCTTTCGTGAAAATTGGAGTCTCTTGACTTTGGCTTTTGTTACTGGAAGTTCTAGTGTGGTCTTGCCATCACTTCTTAAAGATTTGAAAAAACAGGGGCATGACGAGCATACAATTGATTTAGTTGTTCCTTTAGGATATACTTTTAACTTAGAAGGAGCAGCGGTTTATTTCTCAGTAGCGACAATTTTTATCGCCCGCGCCTATGGTATTCAATTTTCTTTATCAAGTCTCTTGTTTACTGTTTTATTGTTGACTTTGATTGGAAAAACTGCAGCAACTGTGCCATCAGGAGCTATCGTAGTTTTATTAGCTGCAGCACCTCAATTGGGCTTGCCAGTTGAAGGAGTGGCCTTGATTTTTGCAGTTGATTTCTTTGTCAATGCTGGCCGTACTATGATCAATGTTTTGGGTCAAATCTTAACAGTTAGCGTTATCGAAAAAACAGAAGGATATATTTTAGAAGAAGAAAAGGAAAGCCAATTATCAGTCAGCTTTTCTTAGGGAGATATGAATAATGAGTGAAGCAAAAGTTTATGTGATTCATGAGAATATAGAATGGACCCAGCATTTAGTCAAATGGTTGGAAGAATTAGAAGTCCCTTATGAACTATGGGATTTGTCTAGTGGGATTTTAGATTTGCAAAGCCCACCGCCGCAAGGTATCTTTTACAATCGCATGTCTGCATCTTCTCATACCAGAGGTCATCGCTATGCACCAGAATTTACAGAGCAGGTGATTACTTGGTTAGAAGCACACGGACGCAAAGTCGTGAATGGTACTGGTGCTATCAACCTTGAAATCAGTAAAGTCAAACAATATTTGAAGTTAAACGAGTCTGGTATTGAAACGCCTGCGACAGTTGCAGTTTTGGGTCAAGAAAATATCATTGAAGCGGCAAGAAAATTAAATATCTATCCTTTGATTACCAAGCATAATCGAGCTGGAAAAGGCTTAGGAGTTCAACTCTTCCAAAATGAAGAGGAACTGGAGGCTTATGTCAATAGTCCCCTCTTTGAACCTTCAGTGGACGGGATTACCTTGTTACAAGCCTACATCAAGCCAAGTGATGGACGTATCCGTCGTTCAGAGTTTATCAATCAAAAGTTCCTCTATACTGTTTCGATTGATTCTTCAGACGGTTTCCAACTTTGTCCCGCAGATGGTTGTCAAATCGGCAAGAGACCAGAACAACTGGAAACGTCTGAGAAATTCCAGATTACAGAACCTCTACCAGATTCTCGAAGAGAGGCCTATGAAAAATTCCTCAAAAATGCTCAGATTGAAGTTGCTGCTATTGAATGGGTTCAGTCAGAGAGTGGAGACATTTATGTTTATGATGTAAATACTAACACCAACTACAATCCTACAGCAGAAAAAAATGGCAATATTTTTGCTCACCAACACTTGGCACAGTATTTAAAAACAGAATTGCAAGCCCTCACGAGTGGACAATAAAGTAGGAAATTCAAAAATCCCCCAGTATCAAATGACTGGGGGATTTGTTTAATCGGTAAAAAATTATTGATTTGTTTTAAAGCCTGGATCCTTCAAGCTTTGAACACTAGCATTGATGACGGCACCGATAATTAATATCTTGGCAATGATAATGAACCAGAACATCATAACAACGACGACGATTGAACTGAAAAATCTGACGTCAACGAGATAATTGACATAATTGTTGAAATAAGCTGCAAAGATGTTTAATAAAGCAATAGTGGTAACGAGTACAAACAGACTTCCAGGTATGACGTATCGAATCCGACTGACTTTAACATTTGGTAGGAAATAATAGAGCATAATCACGGTAGCAAAAAGAAAGGCATAGATCAGCGGTCCTGTAAAATCTTGTAGATAAGAAAACAGAGCACTATCGGATTTCCAGTAGTTTTTAAGCAAGTCCAATAACATATGGCCGAACATACTGAGGAATAAGGCAAGGGCAAAGAGAATTTGAAGGCCAAAGCTAACCAAGAGACTCATCAGCTGGTGTGAGATAATTCCTCTATTTTTTGCAACTCCATAGGCTTTATTAAAGGCCTTCTGAAGAAAATCCATGGATTTGGAGAAAGTCCAAAGTGCTGATAAGATAGCAAAACTTAGTAAACCTGTTGATGGTTGAGTCAGAACTTCTCTGACAATTTTTGCAACAACTTCATAGATTGTATCTGGTAAAAATTCCTTGATTGTTAATAGAAAGTTTGAGATGGGAATTTGAAAGTAGGGTAAGATATTGACCACTATCATAAGTAAAGGGAAGATTGAAATCAACCAATAGTAGGCAACAGCAACGCTAGTTAACTCACTATCGGAGGCTTGATAGTAGTGCAAAAAAGCTTTTAATAAGGGTCTATCAGTCAGCTGTTTCCACAACTTTTTCATGTTACAATCCTCCAGTTTTTCTCTTGTTTTCTATAGATTTTAATTTCTTCGGACTAATTCCATCATATCATAAGGTAAGGTATTAGCAGATTCTTTTAAGGAATAGGTTTCTAAATTATTGACATTTTGGCGTAGCTTTTTGGCATATTGAGCTGAAATGAGTTTTTGAGCTTCGTATTCAAAGATACACTTACGCTCAAGGTAGTATCCTCTAAGCATTTCATCAATGTTATTGGGTTTGATACGATTGATAACCCGTTCCACAAAGGCTCCACTAGTAATCTGACTGGTTTCGCGAAGACGAGATTCCTGCATAAAGCTGATTAAAGAACTCTTATAAATCCCTTTGAGGTTTTCCAAACTTTCGATGATGATTTCCGTGTTGGCCAGGTAGAGCTCTGCAATCTGATCATAGTCAATAGCCTGAAGTCTTTGTTTTTCCTTGTCTTTCCATGAACGCAATGTTTTTCCAAATGTGAGCAATTCATGAAGTAGAAAACGAAGAATGCGTATGGAAACAAGGAAGTAGTAGGTTAGTCGAGAAGCAAAGTTTCGCTTAATATTTTTCTCCATGTTTTTCAGATAGCGTTGGTAGACACGATAAGCACGATCTCCAATCTTTCCTTCTTCATAGGCTTGCTCCAAACCATCGCTTTCAATACTAAGAATCAAGAGTTTAAGAGCTTCCCAGTCTTCCTGAATTTCTTTGTTTTCTTGACTAAGAATAAGATTTTCAATACGGCCATGATAGTTGTCAATAGCTGCATAGAGTGGAACCTTGTTTTTGGTGTGCTCTAAATCCTTCTCTAGTTCCATGGCGACATCGTTTAAGATAGCGATGTGCATGAGCTGATCCTTAGAGGGTTCTTTCTCTTCAGAAAGGTGCGGGAGTACGAGTAATCCTGTAAGGAAACTGACCAGGGTGACACCAGCTACGAGGAAGAGAAGAAGAGAGTATTCCTGCTCTAAATCGGACGGTATCAAGAGAATAGTGGCAATGGATACCGTTCCTTTAACGCCAGAAAACGTCAGGAGGAGCATGTCTTTGACATACTTATCTAAACTTTTATGAAGCTTCTTAATCCGAAAAGCGTAAAATCCATAGATCATGACAAAGCGGATGGCAAAGAGTAGGAAGGTCAAGAGGAACACACTGACTAAGAGAAGCACTTTGTTGTAAAAAGCACTCTTGAGAATTGGTTCTGCAATCATTTCCAGTTCCATTCCAAGAACGACAAAGACAGAACCATTGAGCATAAAGGTTACAGTGTTCCAAACAGTCTCAGTAACTGTATCAACTTGTGCTTCAAGGAGATTTATTTTCTTGAAACGACTGGCTTTCAGAATCCCAGCAACAACAACAGCGATGATGCCTGAAACATGAATCTCTTCGGCTATGAAAAAAGTCAAGAGAGGTAAACTAAGTTCCAATAAGAGCTCACTTGCGATATCTGTTGCACGGACGCTGAGTAGAAAGGTATGAAGGAAGCGATTGATTAGGGCTGTTATACAGCCGACTGCAAATCCCCCAACGATGGAAATGGCTAATGAAGTTCCGGCTTGGGTAAGAGAGAATGTTCCTGTTGTCCAAGCGATGAGAGCCATCCGAAAAGCTACGAGTCCAGAAGCATCATTCAGAAGACCTTCCCCTTTTAGGATATTAGAAACCCGCTTCGGGAAGGAAAAGCGTTGAGAAAGGGATGCGAAGGCGACTAGGTCAGTAGGACCTAAAGCAGCACCAACTGCTACGCAGGCGGCCAACGGAAGGCTAGCCCAAAGGACATGGGCGACTCCTCCCATGCTCAGGGCTGAGATAAAGATAACTGGGAAAATCAAGTAGAGGACAATGCGCCAGTGTTTTAGGATAGAAGTAATGTCTGCTTCTTGAGCCTCGCGAAAGAGTAGTGGACCAATGACTAAAGCTAGAAATAACTCGGTATCTAAGTGATATTGGTTGTTGGGTAAACAAAGTCCAAGCCCAATTCCCAGCAAAATCTGAATCAGAGGCATGGGTAAAAAAGGAAGCAGCTTGTTGGTTGTACTAGAAACAATGAGAACTAGTAAAAATACCAAGAGATAAAAAAGTAAATTCATTTTCCACCTCCCTATTTTTGTTTACGATAATTTTCAAAAAGTTCCTTTTGTTCTTGGATTTTTTGATCAATTTTTGAGCAGTCCCTATGCTCGATTTTCTTCTGAGAACGCTCCATTTCAAGTGAAATCATTTTCTTCTTAATTTTCAGCATTTTTTTGCTCATATGGGCTTCATCCAAAACACCAACTGCACGTTCGTGTTGGGTTGATTCAACGAATTTGTGACGTAGAGTTTCGATTTTATCTTTTAGGTATTGTTTATCCATGTCGATACCTTTCTAATTTTTCAATCATCACTAAAAATGGTGGATGGTTAATTTGGTTGAGGGTGCGATAGATAGTAGCAGTATATTCTTGTTGCGGTAACTGACTGACATAATCCATGACTGCATCGCGTTCTAAATCTCCACCTTCATGCCCGTAATAAATCATAACAGCTATTCGTCCGCCTTTAACGAGCATCTGACAGAGCTTTTCAAGTGCCTCGATGGTTGTTTGAGGTTTAGTAATGATAGACTTATCAGCAGAAGGAAGATAACCTAAGTTAAAGATAGCTGCTTTTAGCACAGTTACAAACTGATCTACGGTTTCATGACCTTGTAGAAGTAACTCAACATTTGTTAAACAAGCTTCTTGTAGCCGTTGACTAGTCTGTTTCAAAGCTTGTTCCTGTATATCAAAAGCGTAGACTTGTTTCGCTAACTTAGCAAGAAAAAGAGTATCATAGCCATTTCCCATGGTCGCATCAACGACAATATCTTCTTGAGTGATGACTTGGGCAAGAAAATCATGTGCCATTTCAAGTGGTTTTTTCATTCATAAACTCCTGTTTTACAGCCTTGCATCCTTGGACACTACCTCGACGTCTCATTTCAGCTTCTATGCTATTTAGAACTTCCCATTTATTGAGACTCCACATAGGACCAATCAGCATATCTCTAGGCGCATCACCCGTAATCCTATGGATGACTATATGTTTGGGAATGATTTCTAGTTGGTCACAGATAACTTTCACATAGTCATCTTGACTCATAAGCTGCAGTCTACCCTCGTGATAATCACGTTGCATCCGAGTATTGGTCATGAGATGAAGTAGGTGAAGTTTAATCCCTTGAATATCATTGTCAGTCACACAACGGCGAACATTTTCCACCATCATTTCATGAGTTTCACCTGGCAAGCCATTGATTAAATGGGCGACAATCTCAATTTTCGGATACTTTCTCAAGCGCTTGACCGTTTCCACGTAGAGTTCATAGGAGTGGGCACGGTTAATCAATTCAGAAGTTGCTTCATATGTGGTTTGTAAGCCTAACTCTACAGTAACGTGCATTCGTTCTGACAGCTCTGCCAAATATCGGATAGTCTCATCAGGAAGACAGTCTGGTCGTGTACCGATATTAATGCCAACGACACCAGGTTCATTGATAGCTTGTTCATAGCGTTCGCGAATGACTTCGAGCTTTTCATGAGTATTGGTAAAATTCTGGAAATAAACCAGGTATTTTCTGACATCTGGCCATTTGCGGTGCATAAAGTCAATTTCCTTGTAAAATTGCTCGCGGATAGGTGCGTCAGGAGCAACGATAGCATCTCCAGAGCCAGAAACCGTACAGAAAGTACAGCCTCCATGAGCTACCGTACCATCACGATTGGGACAATCAAAGCCAGCATCAATAGGAACTTTAAAGGTTTTTTCTCCAAATAAGTTACGATAATAATCATTCAAGGTATTATAGGATTTCATAGTTCATATTATATCAGAAAACACTAGTAAACTCAAAGTCAGCAAACGAGTGACGGATATCGAAATGATAAAACTAAAAAAATCTTTTAAAAAAACCTTTACAAAAAAATAAAAAGTGGTATAATAGAGTCATAAATAAGTGCAAACGCTTTCGTAAAACGTTTGCCGAATAAATATAAAGGAGATTTGAATGATGAAAGATACATTCAAAAATGTCTTGTCTTTCGAATTTTGGCAAAAATTCGGTAAGGCTCTAATGGTGGTTATCGCTGTTATGCCAGCGGCTGGATTGATGATTTCAATCGGTAAGTCACTTGCAATGATTGACCCAAACCTTGCTCCCCTAGTTATTACTGGTGGCGTACTAGAGCAAATTGGTTGGGGAGTTATCGTTAACCTTCATATCTTATTTGCCCTCGCTATTGGAGGAAGCTGGGCTAAAGAACGTGCTGGTGGTGCTTTTGCTGCCGGTCTAGCATTTATCTTAATCAACCGTATCACTGGTACAATCTTTGGCGTATCAGGAGACATGCTGAAAGATCCAAATGCCATGGTTTCAACACTATTGGGTGGTTCAATCAAAGTTTCTGATTACTTTATCAGTGTTATGGAAGCTCCAGCACTGAACATGGGTGTTTTCGTAGGGATTATTTCTGGTTTTATAGGGGCAACTGCCTTTAATAAATACTACAACTTCCGTAAGCTTCCTGATGCACTTTCATTCTTTAACGGAAAACGTTTTGTACCATTCGTAGTTATTCTTCGTTCAGTAATTGCTGCAATTCTTCTTTCAATTTTCTGGCCACTTGTTCAAACAGGTATTAACAACTTTGGTATCTGGATTGCTAACTCTCAAGAAACAGCTCCAGTTCTAGCACCATTCTTGTATGGTACTTTGGAACGCTTGCTCTTGCCATTTGGACTTCACCACATGCTGACTATCCCAATGAACTATACAGCTCTTGGTGGTACTTATGATGTCTTAACTGGTGCAGCAAAAGGTAGCCAAGTATTTGGTCAAGATCCACTTTGGCTTGCATGGGTAACTGACCTTGTAAACCTTAAAGGTACTGACGCTGGTCAATACCAACACTTGTTAGATACAGTACATCCAGCTCGTTTCAAAGTTGGACAAATGATTGGTTCGTTCGGTATTTTGATGGGTGTGGCTGCTGCGATTTACCGTAATGTTGAAGCAGACAAGAAACACCAATACAAAGGAATGATGATTGCGACAGCTCTTGCAACTTTCTTGACTGGTGTTACTGAGCCGATTGAATATATGTTCATGTTCGTTGCAACTCCTCTTTACCTTGTATACTCATTAGTTCAAGGTGCTGCCTTTGCTATGGCTGATATTGTGAACCTTCGTGTGCACTCATTCGGTTCAATCGAATTCTTGACTCGTACTCCACTGGCTGTTAACGCAGGCCTTGGAATGGATATTATTAACTTTGTTTGGGTAACTGTCCTCTTTGCAGTTATCATGTACTTCATTGCTAATTTCATGATTCAAAAATTCAACTATGCTACTCCAGGACGTAATGGAAATTACGAAACAGCTGAAGGTGCTACTGAAGAAGGATCTAACGGAGAAGGGCAAGTTGCTGCAGCTTCTCAAGCTGTAAATATTATTAATCTTCTTGGTGGACGTGCTAATATCGTCGATGTTGACGCTTGTATGACTCGTCTACGTGTTACTGTACAAGATGCTGAAAAAGTTGGTTCAGAAGCACAATGGAAAGCAGAAGGAGCTATGGGGCTTGTCATGAAAGGACAAGGTGTCCAAGCTATCTACGGACCTAAAGCAGACGTTTTGAAATCAGATATCCAAGATATTCTTGACTCAGGTCAAGTAATTCCTGAAACTCTTCCAAGTCAAATGGCAGCAGCTCAAAAAGATGCTGTTGTATACAAAGGAGTGACTGAAGAAGTTTACTCAGTTGCTGACGGTCAAGTTATCGAATTGGAACAAGTTAAGGACCCTGTCTTCTCACAAAAAATGATGGGGGATGGATTTGCAGTAGAACCATCGAATGGAAACATTGTATCTCCAGTTTCAGGTACTGTATCAAGTATCTTCCCAACTAAGCATGCTCTTGGTCTTGTGACTGCAGAAGGTCTTGAAGTTCTTGTTCACATCGGTCTTGATACTGTAAGTTTGGAAGGAAAACCATTCGATGTGAAGGTTTCAGAAGGCCAAGCAGTAGCTGCTGGTGATCTCTTAGTCAAAGCTGACCTTGGTGCTATTCAGGCAGCAGGTCGTGAAACTACAACTGTAGTTGTCTTTACAAATGGAGACGCAATCAAGTCAGTTAAATTGGAACAAACAGGTTCTCTTGCAGCTAACACACCAGTTGCAAAAGTAGAATTGTAATACACTAAGGGGTTGGAACTGTTTTCCAACCTCTTGTTTATAGGAGAAAAGTATGAAGTTTTTAACACTCAATACTCATAGTTGGATGGAAAAAGATCCAGAAGAAAAATTTCAGCTCTTGTTACAAGATATACTTGAAAATAGCTATGATTTGATTTGTTTTCAAGAAATCAACCAAGAAATTACTTCAGAGCAAGTAGAAGCGGGCCCGCTATATCATCCGTTACCTTCAGCAGAACCCATTCACCAAGACCATTATGTGCGTCTTTTGGTAGAGAAACTAGCTGAAAAAGGTCTGGAATATTATTGGACTTGGGCCTACAATCATATCGGTTATGACCGTTATCATGAGGGTGTGGCTATTCTATCTAAAACACCGATTGAGGCGCGTGAAATTTTGGTTTCAGATGTAGATGATCCAACTGATTATCATACTCGTCGGGTTGCATTAGCAGAAACAGTAGTGGAAGGCAAAGAGCTTGCAGTTGCGAGTGTGCATCTTTCTTGGTGGGATAAAGGTTTCCAAGAGGAGTGGGCACGCTTTGAAGCAGTTCTGAAAGAATTGAACAAGAGTCTCTTGCTAGCTGGGGATTTCAATAATCCTGCAGGTCAGGAGGGTTATCAAGCTATCCTAGCTAGTCCACTAGACTTACAAGATGCATTTGAAGTTGCAAAAGACAGAAGTGGTAGCTATACCGTTCCTCCTGAAATTGATGGATGGAAGGGCAACAGTGAACCTCTAAGGATTGATTATGTCTTTACGACAAAGGATATAGAGGTAGAAAAACTACAAGTAGTTTTTGATGGCCAAGCAAGTCCACAAGTTAGTGATCACTATGGCCTTCAAGCAATACTTTCTTGGAAGAACTAAAAAAGAATTTTACTAAAATATAACTAGCCCCCCTTTTGATAACGAAGGGGGATTACTGATTCAAGGGGTTAATATAGTTAAAGTTTTTAGTTGAATAACTTGTAAAATAGAATAAAATCCTTTAAAATAAAAAGTGTTGGAGGAATTTATGAATGTAAATCAAATTGTGCGTATAATCCCGACGCTAAAGGTAAATAATAGAAGATTAAATGAATTGTTTTATATCCAGACCTTAGGTATGAAACCCTTATTAGAAGAGTCAGCTTTCCTATCACTCGGAGATCAATCGGGTGTTGAGAAATTAGTTTTAGAAGAATCACCAAGTATGAGAACTCGGAAAGTTGAAGGGATAAAAAAATTAGCTAGATTAATCGTAAAAGTGGCAAATCCATCTGAGATTGAGGCACTATTAGCTAGAATGGAAACTCTTCCTCAGTTATACAGAGGGACCAAAGGGTATGGTTTTGAAATCCTTTCACCAGAAGAGGATCTAATCCTTATCCATGCAGAAGATGATATCAAAGACTTGAAAAAGGTTGATGAAACAGTCACTTTTTCAAAAGATGAGAAACTGCAATATTTGACAGCATTTGATATTTCAGTGGAAATTAACTTGCCCGAAGAGACGACAAGCCTCCTTGAAAAAGAGGAAATCGAAAATGGGATAGCTTTTCAACAAGCACACGGTAGTGATTTGCTTGTTGAAAATAATGTAACTTGGGACTTATCTATGTTGAAATTTCAAGTACAAACACTTGACTTAGCTAATCTTCGTCAACGTTTTGAAACTGCAGGCTACTTTGTTCCAAAGTCTGAAAAGTTTTTCCTAACCAAGGATGTCAACAATATTGAATTGTGGTTTGAAGAAGTATGAAGCAAGAAATCATTCAAAAAATAGAGCAACAAATTGAGGCAGGGATTTATCCTGGTGCCTCTTTTGCGTATTATCAGGATGGTGTTTGGTCTGAATGGTGCCTGGGAGTCGCAAATCCGGAAACAGCTGAAAAAACTCGTAAGGGTTTGGTCTATGATTTGGCTAGTGTGAGTAAGGTTGTGGGGGTAGGAACCGTTTTAACCTTCTTGTGGAAGCAAGGCAAGATTGAGCTCGATCAATCCATTAAGACCTATCTTCCAGAGGCGGATTATCCAGATATCACCATTCGACAATTGCTAACGCATGCAACGGATTTGGATCCTTATATCCCCAACAGAGATCAGCTCTCAGCGGACCAGCTAAGAGAAGCCATGTTTCATTTGAATCGCCGAGAGAAGAGAGCTTTTTTATACTCAGATGTCCACTTTCTTTTGCTCGGTTTTCTCTTAGAGAACTACTTTGAAAAAGACTTAGACCAAATTTTACAAGAGCAAGTGTTGAATCCATGGAAGATGAAGGAAACCCAGTTTGGCCCAGTTAGCAGTGCAGTTCCTACAGTTCGGGGACAGAAAGCAGGAGTGGTACATGATCCCAAGGCTCGTTTATTAGGTAGACATGCTGGGAGTGCAGGCTTGTTTTCAACTGTGAAGGATTTAAAAATCTTCCTAGAGCATTATTTACAGGATGATTTTGCTGCAGGATTAAGTCAGAATTTTTCAGATTTGAGTGACAAAGAACGCTCATTAGCTTGGAATCTTGAAGGCGATTGGCTGGATCATACAGGATATACTGGAACTTTTATTATGTGGAATCGCAAGAAGCAGGAAGCAGCTATTTTCTTGTCCAATAGAACCTACGAAAAAGACGAGCGTGCCCAATGGATCATAGACCGTAATCAGATCATGGATTTGATTCGTGAAGCAGACTAGGGAGGAAGAATGTCAAAAGCTTTTAAAGGAACTCTTTTTACCGTGATTGCAGGTATTGCCTGGGGACTATCTGGGACCAGTGGTCAGTACTTGATGGCTCATGTGATCTCGGCTCTAGTTCTGACTAATATCCGTTTAATTATAGCAGGTCTGCTCTTAGTTCTTTTATCGTATATTAAGTCCAAAGAGCAATTTTTAGCTTTTCTAAAGGATACATCAAGTTTATTTTCTCTATTTCTATTTTCTTTATTTGGTCTCTTTCTGAATCAATTGGCTTATTTATCAGCTATTCAGGAGACAAATGCTGGCACAGCGACGGTTCTTCAATATGTCTGTCCTGTTGGAATCTTGGCTTACACTTGTATCAAGGATAAGGTAGCACCTACTCTAGCTGAAATTATTTCTATGATTTTGGCTATAGGAGGAACCTTTCTCATTGCGACTCATGGTCAATTGGATCAGCTCTCTATGACACCAGCAGGTCTCTTTTGGGGCTTGTTCTCAGCTTTAACCTATGCTCTTTATATCATTTTACCGATGAAACTCATTCAAAAATGGGGGAGCATTCTGGTTATTGGTGTTGGAATGACTATCGCTGGGTTTGTAGCAGTACCCTTCACTGGTATTATTGGTGCTAGTTTACCTATGTCTCTTGATATTTTTCTAGCCTTTTCGGGAATTATTCTCATCGGTACTGTATTTGCCTACACAGCCTTTCTTAAGGGAGCTAGTATGATTGGCCCAGTCAAATCTAGCCTCTTGGCATCTATTGAGCCAATATCTGCAGTCTTTTTCGCTTTCATGATTATGGGAGATATTTTTTATCCTGTAGATTTTCTTGGTATGGCAATGATTTTACTGGCTGTGACTATTATTTCATTGAAAGATTTAATACTAGAAAAGAGAAAGAAATCAGAGTAGAAGTTGCGTTTCCTTGTCAAAAAAATAGCATTGAATATAAAAAATCCACTCGAATGAGTGGATTTTTTATGAATACATTTTAGTCTTTATTTTCGTATGGCAAGATCAGGTTCAAAAGGATACCTGTCATAGCTGAGAGGGCAGTACCAGAAAGTGTAACTGGACCAAGTTTAAGGATTGCTCCACCAAGTCCAAGTACTAACATGGCACTTGCGATGATGAGGTTACGCATTTGTCCGAAGTCAACGCGCTCTTTAATCAAAACTTTCAAACCGTTGCTGGCGATAACCCCATAAAGAAGGATAGACATACCACCAAGTACGGCGCTAGGAATTGTAGAAATCAAGGCTGTGAATTTTCCAAGGAAGCTTAGGGCAATTGCGATAAAGGCAGCGTTACGGATAACTGATACAGAAGCGATACGAGTCATACCGATAACCCCTGTGTTTTCACCGTAGGTAGTATTGGCTGGTCCACCAAGGAAGGCAGATACAGATGTTGCGATACCGTCACCAAGAAGGGTACGGTGAAGACCTGGGTCTTTCAAGAATTGGCGGCCACAGATTTGACTCAAGACCGTGTGGTCTCCGATATGTTCAGAAATTGTTACAATTGCAATTGGTAGGATTGCGATTGTTTCTGGACCGAAGTAGAGGTTGTATTCTTTGAAGGCACCACCTGTGTTAAACGGTAGGTAGAAACCAGGAATTTCAAACCAGTTAGCTTGAAGAACAGGAGTGAAGTCTACTAGACCAAGAAAGACTGCAAAGATATATCCACCGATAATGGCAAATAAGAAAGGAATGATACGAAGGAATCCTTTTCCTTTTGTATTGATAAAGGCAGCGATGAGGAAGGTAACCACAGCTACAAGAGCATTTTTCCAGTTGCCATCAGCAACAAGACCAGCATTTGTTACAGCTGAACCTGCAAGACCAAGACCAATTACGATAATCATAGGTCCGATAACGATTGGTGGTAAAAGTTTATCAATCCATTTTGTACCAGCAAAGCGGATGCTAGTTGAAACAAGAACGTAGATTAAACCAGTCAAGATAACTCCTGTTTGAGCAGCAGAAACATCGCCACCCAATTCCTTCATAGCAAGAGACATTGCAGTGATGAAGGCGAAAGAAGATCCGAGATAGACTGGAACTTTAAAGCCAGTACATAGCATGTAAATCAGTGTTCCGACACCTGATGCAAAAAGGGCAACAGACACAGGCATTCCCAAAATCAGTGGCACCAAGATGGTCGCACCAAACATGGCGAAAACGTGTTGGAAACTGAGTAGAATTCCCTTACCAAAAGAAGGACGTTGGTCAACGTCGAGTAACAAATCAACAGTTGATTCTTGTTTCATAAATACCTCACTTTTTGGGCATCAAAAAAGAGCCCATTATTTTACAGCAATAGGCTCTCAGAGTAAGACATCTTTAAAAAGAGGATGAGCTCATTCCTAAAGAATTTCATATATTTCTACGTCTTCGTCACCTCACGGGATGACATTAAAAACCTTTGCTTGTGATAGTATAGCAGAAAAAAATGATTTTGTAAATCATTTTTTCCCGAGCCAAGAAACAAAGACGCGAGGCAAGATTTTGTAAATCATTTTTTCCCGAGCCTTGAAATGAGAAAGCGAGGTGTGACTTACTGAGGAATGCATTTTTGCATCAGGATAGAGGTGACAGATTGACGCAGTGGTTGAGTGGTCCATCTTACGCTATGATTCTAGCTTTGATGGACCTACTCAACTTTGCGGGGGAGGGACGACGAAATCGTCATTTTAAATGGTAATCGATTTCTGTTCCTCTCCCTTTTCCCGAGCCAAGAAACAAAGACTCGATGCATGATTGTGTGGTAAACCTTTAAAAATTTTTAAAGCGGGCGTTTATTTGGCATGCCAGCCTTACGGGGATATTTGTTTGGAGTTTCCTTTTTCTTTTCAACCACAGTGATATAGCGAGGGTCTCCATTTGGAAGTGTGTAGCTGATGTTGTCTTCAACTTTACTAAAGAGAAGGTTGAGAGCATTTTTGGCTTCTGTCAATTCCTCAGGGGCATTACTGGCCTTAAGGGCCAAAAGTTTTCCTCCTACCTTTAGATAAGGAATCGTCAATTCAGACAAGACCTGCATGCGAGCAACAGCGCGGGCTGTCACAATATCGAATTGGGTACGGAAATTCTTGTCTTGGGCAAAGTCTTCGGCACGTCCATGGTAGAAGTGAACCCCTTCTAATCCTAGCTCTTCAGCCAGAAGCTGAAGGAAGTTAATCCGCTTATTCAGAGAATCAATGATGGTCACATCTAGCTGAGGGTAGAGAATCTTCATTGGAAGACTTGGAAATCCTGCCCCTGCTCCAATATCGAGTAACTTAATGTCTTGGTTCGCAATCAACCCTTGAAGAATAGGAGCGATAGAATCATAAAAATGTTTGAGGTAGACTTCTTCTTTATCAGTGATGGCTGTCAGGTTGATTTTTTGGTTCCATTCAACAAGAAGTTCAAAATAACGTTCAAATTGTGCTTTTTGCTGGTCAGTGAGAATAATATTTTGTTTAGCGAGTAATCTGTAAAAAGTTTCTGGTTTCATAGCTGTATCCTTCTTTTATATCATCTTATTTTACCACAAAAACATAGAAATTTGATATACTAGTAGTAATCTTAAATGAGAAAGGAATCCTACTATGTCTTGGATTATTCTTGGAATTTCTACTCTTATTGTTCTCTTTGTGATTGTTAGTTATAACAGCCTAGTCAGAGGCCGTATGAAAACCAAGGAAGCTTGGAGTCAGATTGATGTTCAGTTGAAGCGTCGAAATGATCTTTTGCCTAACTTGATTGAAACGGTTAAAGGTTATGCGAAATATGAAAGTTCTACACTGGAAAAAGTGACTCAACTTCGAACACAAGTAGCAGCAGCAACTTCACCAGCAGAAGCCATGAAGGCCAGCGATGCACTGACTCGTCAGATATCTGGTATCTTTGCGGTGGCTGAGAATTACCCCGACTTGAAAGCTAGTAGCAATTTTTTGCAATTACAAGAAGAATTGACTAACACAGAAAATAAAATCTCTTACTCTCGTCAACTTTATAACAGTGTCGTTAGCAACTACAATCTTAAATTAGAAACCTTTCCAAGTAATTTGGTTGCGGCTATCTTTGGCTTCAAGGCAGCGGATTTCCTCCAGACTCCAGAAGAAGAAAAGGCTGTTCCTAAAGTTGATTTTAGTGGTTTAGGTGATTAAGATGTTGTATCAACAAATCGCTAGTAATAAACGTAAAACTTGGGTTTTATTAATTGTTTTCTTTCTTCTCTTAGCCCTAGTTGGTTATGCGTTTGGATTTCTGTTCATGAACTCAGGATTTGGGGGCGTGACGATAGCCATGATTATTGGCTTTATCTATGCCTTGACCATGATTTTTCAATCTACAGAGATTGTCATGAGCATGAATGGAGCGCGTGAAGTTGACAGTAATGAAGAACCAGTTCTCTATCATGTAGTGGAGGATATGGCTATGGTGGCGCAAATTCCTATGCCACGAGTTTATGTAATTGATGACCCGGGTTTGAATGCTTTCGCCACAGGTTCGAATCCTCAAAATGCTGCTGTTGCAGCGACATCAGGACTTCTAGAGATCATGAATCGTGAGGAATTAGAAGCTGTAATCGGCCATGAAGTTAGTCACATACGCAACTTGGATATTCGAATCTCTACCATTGCTGTTGCTCTTGCCAGTGCCATTACCCTTTTATCGAGTATGGCTGGTCGTATGATGTGGTGGGGAGGTGCTGGGCGTAGTCGTAGAAGTAATGATCGAGATAGTGGGGGACTTGAAGTGATTCTGTTAGTTATTTCTCTCCTAGCCATTGTTCTGGCACCTCTTGCAGCAACTTTGGTGCAATTAGCTATTTCTCGCCAACGAGAATTTTTGGCGGATGCTTCAAGCGTAGAACTAACTCGTAATCCGCAAGGGATGATCAATGCTTTACAAAAATTAGACAATAGTCAACCCATGAGTCATCATGTGGATGATGCTAGTAGTGCCCTTTATATTAACGATCCTCAAAAAAGAGGTTTCCTAAAAAAACTATTTTATACTCATCCACCCATTTCAGAACGAATTGAGCGTTTGAAAAACATGTAAAAAACATCCAGAGGTTTTCCTCTGGATATTTTATTTACACAAGTTAAAGATCTTGTAAATCGACTACTTCCAAACCATGTTCTGTCAAACGATAGATAGTCGTACAAACTTCTTTTAAGAAACGCCGATCATGCGAAACAGTGATCAGACCACCAGGGTAATTGGCAAAGAGTTTTCGGATTTCTGGTTGAGATGTTGGAGAAAAGTTTCGTGTGGGTTCATCCAGAAGGAGAAAGTTTGGTTTTCGCAGAACTAAATTCAAAAGAAGGAGTTTTCCTTGTTGACCACCAGATAAGGAGTGAATCTGGTGGTGCATCTCTGGATAACTAAAATTGAGACTGGCTAAGTGAGATTGGATTTTTTGTAATTCATCTTTGTGTCCAGTTTGGCTGAGAAATTCTACTGGCGATAGCTCCAATTGCAGTGTTTCTAGGTAATCTTGTGGCATGAATCCAAGCGAGATCTCTCTTTTGTCGCTTAGTAGTTGATGTAACTTTGCTAAAAGAGTGGATTTGCCAACGCCATTTGGACCGATAATGCCGATTTTTTCTTGACCACGGATAGTTAATTGTAGCCCTTGAGCTAAAATTCGTTCGCCAATGGATAAAGTCTCATTTTCCAGTCGAACTAAGACATTTGAAGTCGCTAATGGCTCTACATCTGAAAAGAAGAGTTGGATTTGTTCCTCTTCAAGTGGCTTTTGGGTCATGGACTGAGCTGCCTTCTCAAAGCGTTTTTCTTGAGAAAGAACATTTTTCATCTTTTTAGCCAGTAGTCGCCCGACAGTACTATCTTTAGTGTTTCGCAAAGCAGTTTCGACATTTTGCTTGACTCGGCGATGCTTTTCCATGCTTTTATCATAGGAGCGTTGGTCGTTGGCAGCTTGCTGGCTTTGTCTGGCAAAATTAACCCTTCTCTGTTCACTATAACGATCATAGTCTAAATGTTCGACCAGGGTTTCAGCTTCCTTTCGATGCTTGACCAGTCGTAAGTGGATTATGGTATCTGCCGTTTGAGAGAGAAAGTCTTCATCATGAGAAATGAAAATAACGGTTTGTCCAATCTTCTGAATCTGACCTTTTAGCCAATCAATCGTCTCAATATCTAAGTCATTTGAAGGTTCATCTAAAAATAAAATCTCAAAGGGTTTGGCTAACTCATGGATGAGTTGAATTTTCAAGGCTTCTCCCCCAGATAGACTACCAATTTTTTGGTCGCTAGCAAAACGGTCGCTATCAAAGTGCAACTCCTCAGCCAAACGATAAAGAATGCTGTAGTCTAAATCAGCAGAATCCAAAAAGAAGTAGTCATGTAGAGTTTTCTTTTTCAGGTCCTCAGCTAGTTTTTGAGGAATGTAAGCCAGTGATTGAAGGTCAGAATGGATGTCGCCCTTGATAGTAAAATCAGGCAATGCTTCCCCCATTAAAGCTCGTAGTAAAGTCGATTTACCATTTCCTTCTTCGCCTATAATAGCGACCTTTTTTCCGTCTTGGATTGTAATGTTTAAATCGGAAACAAGGTCTCTTAAATCTTTGTTTTGTGTAATGGTCAGATGATTGATTTTTATCATATTATTGCCCTTTCTAGAATGTTCATATTGCATAACAAAAAGCTCTACTTTACCTAGTAGAGCCAATCGTCTATGTCAAAAAAACTCTTTTAAAAGGGCTGAAAATCCAGCAGAAAAAGAGCACACAAAAAGGAGACAGAAACAAGATCTACTAAATAAAGGTTCTTTATTTGATAGACTTAGTTGTTCATGTCTCCCTTACCTCCGAATATTGTTGCAATCATCATACTCTTTTTGAGAAAATTTGTCAAGATTAAGCCAGAAAATCCTCTATTTTTAAAAACCAAAAACAGGTCCATAGAGTGTCAAAACGTGCTTAACTTGAGCGTAGTGGAACTTGTCATAGTTTCTCCAAGCAGTGCGGGCATGGTCATTTAATTTCAGTGAACCAAGTCCAATCAAAAGACTAGTACGTTGGTAAAAGGCTTCTAGTTCAATTAAGATGGCGTTGTCTAGTTTCTCAGCTTTTTTGAGTGCTCTGAGAACTTCGTCTATATTTTGTTGTAAGCGTAGGTCATCAGGCAAGCCCTGTTTACATCTTTGTATTGCTTGGTTTAATTCGGAGACTAATTGATAGGCTTCCGTTAAAAGAGCTTTGTCTTCCATATGAGCGTCCTCCTTTGCTCATGTATTGATGCCTATAGTATAGCATAAAAAATAAATTTATCATAATGAATATATCAAAAAATGATAATTCTCTAGATAGCAGAATTAAAGTCTAGAAATATTTTGAAGCAGAGGGAAAAAATTCTTAAAAATATTTGACATTTATCCGTTGACAGAGGATAATGAGTTGAAAAATATGGTTATTTCTTATGATTCAACTAATTATTAACGCCTTTTAATGGAGAAATTTTTGTTAGCCTTCTATATAGTAGTATATAATGATAGGATGTTTACGATTAAGTTTACGAAAGTGAGTAAAGATGATTAAGATATCAATTAGTTTGTTGCTAGACGCAATTGAAGATAATGTCGATTATGAAATCATTCAATCTATTGAACTTGAAACTGATATTAGAAAAATCACTAGACAATTTCAAGGAGAAAACGGGGAATTCTTAGTTAAAGAGGAAGTATTTGAAGAGTTACCTTTTGATATCAATACAAGGAATGAAATTATTAAACAAATAAAACAAAACAGTCAGAACGTGGATAGAGATGACTTTGATACATTGTTACAGTTATATTATTGAGAACCTAGGGCAATGTAATTACTTTTTGAGGTCGTAACCCTATAAAGCTTTCGCGTTCTATGGTACAATATATCTATACTACATAGTATAATTAAGTGAGTAAATCTTAATGGAGAAAGTATGAAATTAAATATTCAAGAAGTTCGTAAGCAGCCTGAAGGTTTGCATTTTGAGCAAACTCTGGACCTAGCAGCTGACTTACGTGACCGTAACCCAGAAATTTTAGATGTCAAAGATATTGTCGCAGTAGGAAAAGTTCAGTACGAAGACCGTATGTTTTTCCTAGACTATCTCTTGTCTTATACAATCGTTTTAGCATCTAGCCGTAGCATGGAACCGGTAGAATTGCAAGAATCATATCCAGTGACAGAAGTCTTTATGGAAGGTGCTACCAATCAACTGGATCAAGAAGTTTTGGATGATGACTTAGTTTTACCTATCGAAAATGGGGAAATCGACCTGGCCGAAAGTGTTTCAGATAATATCTTGCTAAACATTCCAATCAAGGTCTTAACAGCAGAAGAAGAAGCGGGTCAGGGATTTGTTTCTGGAAATGACTGGCAAATCATGACTGAGGAAGAATATCAAGCTCAACAAGCAGTCAAGAAAGAAGAAAGTAGTCCTTTTGCAGGTTTACAAGGACTGTTTGATGGAGACGAATAGATGGTTTTATCCAAGAAACGTGCCCGTCATGTCATTGAGGAAATTATAGCTCTTTTTCCAGATGCAAAACCTAGTCTAGATTTTCGCAATCATTTTGAACTCTTAGTTGCAGTTATGTTGTCTGCTCAGACGACAGATGCAGCAGTAAACAAAGCAACTCCAGCTCTATTTGAAGCCTTCCCTACACCGCAAGCCATGGCTGACGCAAGTGAGAATGACATTGCTAAACATATTTCTCGCCTAGGCCTTTATCGAAACAAGGCCAAGTTCCTTAAGAAATGTGCACAACAGTTATTAGAAGATTTTGACGGTCAAGTTCCGCATACTAGAGAAGAATTAGAAAGCTTGGCAGGAGTTGGTCGCAAAACGGCTAATGTTGTGATGAGTGTGGGCTTTGGAATTCCAGCTTTTGCGGTAGATACTCATGTGGAACGCATCTGCAAACACCATGATATTGTTAAAAAGTCAGCTACACCATTAGAAGTTGAAAAACGTGTCATGGATGTCTTGCCACCAGAAGAGTGGTTGGCAGCTCATCAGGCTATGATCTACTTTGGGAGGGCCATCTGTCATCCGAAAAATCCAGAATGCGAACACTATCCACAATTGTATGATTTTAGTTCATTATAAGGACAAACAATGAATGTTTTTACTTGCTTTGAACAGGCCTTTGTGATATAGTAAGGACAATAAAATATTCCTTTAAACCTGTCCCGTGAGGCAGGCAAGGAGCTCGATAAAGTTGAAGGGTAAGTCTATGCTGTTTCCAGTATGGCTCGCTTAATGATACATTCTCAAGTCTCCTTGTCTAAGGAGACTTTTCTTTTTGGAGGTTTGTCATGAAGACAAAAGAAGTTGTAGACGAATTAACCGTCAAGCGAGCAATTACGCGTATCACTTATGAAATTATCGAACGCAACAAAGATTTGAATAAAATCGTTTTAGCAGGAATTAAAACACGAGGTGTCTTTATCGCCCACCGCATCCAAGAGCGTTTGGAACAATTGGAAAATATTTCTGTTCCCGTTGTAGAATTAGATACCAAACCTTTCCGTGATGATGTCAAAAGTGGTGAAGATACTTCCTTGATTTCTGTTGATGTGACAGATCGCGAAGTTATTTTGGTGGATGATGTTCTTTACACAGGTCGTACAATTCGTGCGGCTATCGATAACATTGTCGGACATGGTCGTCCTGCTCGTGTGAGTTTAGCAGTCTTAGTAGACCGTGGACATAGAGAATTGCCAATTCGTCCAGATTACGTTGGGAAAAATATTCCAACCAGTCGTTCTGAAGAAATCATAGTTGAGATGACGGAACTTGATGGCCAAGATAGAGTTTTGATTACTGAAGAAGCTTAAAATCTAAAGGAGTAGCCATGTCAGAAAATCAACAAGCAATCAAACATGTGGTGTCCATGGAAGATCTCACTGTAGATCAGGTTATAAAATTGATTAAACGAGGGATTGAGTTTAAAAATGGAGCCCAGTTGCCCTACGAAGACCATCCCATTGTTTCCAACCTTTTCTTTGAAAATTCGACAAGAACGCATAAATCCTTCGAAGTTGCTGAGATTAAACTGGGACTGGAACGACTTGACTTTGATGTGAATACAAGCTCGGTAAACAAGGGTGAGACACTCTATGATACAATCCTGACCTTGTCTGCTCTTGGTGTAGATGTCTGCGTTATTCGGCACCCAGAGGTTGATTACTACAGGGAATTGATTGCGAGCCCAACCATTACGACATCGATTATCAATGGGGGTGATGGCTCAGGGCAACATCCTAGTCAGAGTCTGCTTGATTTGATGACAATCTACGAAGAATTTGGCCATTTTGAAGGTCTCAAGGTTGCGATTGCTGGTGACTTGGACCATTCACGTGTAGCCAAGTCCAACATGCAAATATTGAAACGTTTAGGTGCTGAACTTTACTTTGCAGGTCCTGAGGAATGGAGAAGCCAAGAGTTTGCAGACTATGGTCAGTTTGTAAGTATTGACGAGATTGTTGACCAGGTTGATGTTCTGATGTTGCTTCGAGTTCAACATGAACGCCACGAAAGTGGAGCAGTCTTCTCAAAAGAAGAGTATCACGCTCAACATGGCTTGAACCAAGAGCGCTACAATCGCTTAAAAGAAGAAGCGATCATTATGCATCCGGCTCCAGTGAATCGGGATGTGGAAATCGCTGACCACTTGGTTGAGGCTCCAAAATCACGCATTGTCCAACAAATGACCAATGGAGTTTTTGTTCGAATGGCAATCTTAGAATCCGTATTGGCAAGTAGAAAAGCCAAATAAGACACAAAACGTTAAAAGACGCCAGTGAGCGTCCACGAGAGGTGAAAATATGACAAAACGACTTCTAGTTTTAGAAGATGGCACAGTTTTTGAAGGTAAGGCCTTCGGTGCAGATATTGTTGTAACAGGGGAAATCGTCTTTAACACAGGGATGACAGGATATCAAGAATCCATTACTGACCAGTCTTATAATGGACAAATCTTGACCTTTACTTATCCACTAGTAGGAAATTATGGGATTAACCGTGACGACTACGAGTCTATTAGTCCTACTTGTAAGGGAGTTGTAGTTTTCGAAGAGGCACGTAGAGCCAGCAACTGGCGTAACCAAATGACGCTGGACGAATTCTTGAAGGCTAAGAAAATTCCTGGAATTTCAGGCATTGACACTCGTGCTCTTACAAAAATTATCCGTAAGCATGGAACAATGAGAGCAACTATTACTCATGTCGGTGATAGTATTGATCATATTTCAGATCAACTTCAAGCAACTGTCTTACCGACTGATAATATCAGACAAGTTTCTACCAAGACTTCTTATCCAGCTCCAGGAGTTGGCTTGAGTGTTGTCCTTGTTGACTTTGGACTTAAGCACTCTATTTTACGAGAGCTATCTAAACGTGATTGCAATGTGACTGTAGTTCCATATACAACTACAGCTGAGGAAATCTTGCATTTAAATCCTGATGGAGTTATGTTGTCAAACGGGCCTGGAAATCCAGAAGATGTACCAGAAGCTCTTGATATGATTCGTGGGATTCTCGGGAAAATTCCAATCTTTGGGATTTGTATGGGGCACCAACTCTTTGCCATGGCAAATGGTGCGAAGACCTATAAAATGAAGTTTGGTCACCGTGGCTTTAACCACGCTGTACGTGAAATTGCAACTGGGCGCGTGGACTTCACTAGTCAAAACCACGGTTATGCAGTTAGCCGTGAGGATTTACCAGAGCACTTAATCATCACCCATGAAGAAATCAATGACAAGTCAGTTGAAGGCGTACGTCACAGATACCAACCAGGTTTCTCTGTGCAATTCCACCCAGACGCAGCTCCTGGGCCACACGACGCAAGCTACCTATTTGACGAGTTTATCGAGATGATGGAAGCTTTCAAACAAACAAACTAAAGACGAGTGAGAAATCGTCGGAGAATTTATTTAATGGCAACCTGAGAGTTGCCAAATAGAAAGGCAGGTCGTTTCTTTTAGTCGCTATCAGGCGAGCTAAAAACTCCCTGCACTAGATTTTTTATCGAAAATAATCGTTTCTCTAAAAAATCGTCGGAGAATTTATTTAATGTCGCTCAGTGAGGCGACGAATAGAAAGGAGAAGATACATTGTTCGCGGAAGTGAACACGCCCTAAGAACTGTGTGAAAAAGATAAACATTGTCTTGACGCTGAAGGCGTCTGCACCAAGTTTCCTATTTTCACTGTGTTCTTTACGGGCTTTGTATCATAAACTATGCCTAAACGTACTGATATTCAAAAAATTATGGTGATTGGTTCTGGTCCGATTATTATTGGTCAGGCTGCTGAGTTTGACTATGCGGGGACTCAGGCTTGCTTGTCTCTGAAAGAGGAAGGTTATGAGGTTGTCTTGGTAAACTCAAACCCTGCAACCATCATGACGGATAAAGAGATTGCAGACAAGGTCTACATAGAACCGATTACACTTGAGTTTGTAACTCGTATTCTCCGTAAGGAACGTCCGGATGCTTTGCTTCCAACTCTTGGAGGTCAGACAGGGCTCAATATGGCCATGGAATTATCTAAAAATGGAATTCTAGATGAGCTTGGAGTCGAACTTCTTGGGACTAAATTGTCTGCCATCGACCAAGCGGAGGACCGCGATCTCTTTAAACAATTGATGGAAGAACTCAAGCAACCAATTCCAGAATCAGAAATTGTCAACACAGTTGAGGGAGCAGTTGCCTTTGCAGCAACTATTGGCTACCCAGTTATCGTCCGCCCAGCCTTTACTCTAGGTGGTACTGGTGGTGGTATGTGTGCCAACGAAGAAGAATTGCGAGAAATTGCTGAGAATGGTTTGAAGTTGTCACCTGTTACCCAGTGTTTGATTGAACGTTCCATTGCAGGATTCAAGGAAATTGAGTATGAAGTCATGCGTGACTCAGCTGATAATGCCCTTGTTGTTTGTAACATGGAAAACTTTGACCCTGTTGGGATTCACACAGGGGACTCTATCGTATTTGCACCTGCGCAAACCATGTCCGACTATGAAAACCAAATGCTTCGTGATGCTAGTTTGAGCATTATCCGTGCTCTCAAGATTGAAGGTGGCTGTAACGTTCAGCTTGCGCTTGATCCACATAGCTTTAAGTACTATGTCATCGAAGTAAATCCTCGTGTATCTCGTTCTTCTGCCCTTGCTTCTAAGGCAACAGGTTACCCAATCGCCAAATTGGCGGCCAAGATTGCGGTAGGGTTGACCTTGGATGAAGTTGTTAACCCAGTTACAGGTTCAACTTTTGCCATGTTTGAACCAGCCCTTGACTATGTGGTTGCTAAGATTCCACGTTTCCCATTTGATAAGTTTGAAAAGGGTGAACGCCGCCTTGGTACACAGATGAAGGCAACTGGAGAAGTGATGGCCATCGGTCGGAACATCGAGGAATCTCTCCTTAAAGCTTGTCGTTCTCTAGAAATTGGTGTCCATCACAATGAAATGCCAGAGCTTGCAGATGTTTCAGATGATGCCTTAATTGAAAAAGTTGTCAAGGCTCAAGATGACCGTCTCTTCTACGTATCAGAAGCTATTCGTCGTGGTTATACACCAGAAGAGATTGCTGACTTGACTAAGATTGATATCTTCTACCTTGATAAACTCTTGCATATCTTTGAGATTGAGCAAGAATTGGGCGCACATCCTCAGGATATTAATGTCTTGAAAACAGCAAAACTCAATGGTTTCTCAGATCGTAAAATCGCGGAACTTTGGGGAACTACAGCTGATCAAGTTCGCCAACTTCGTTTAGAAAATAAGATCGTCCCAGTATACAAGATGGTCGATACTTGTGCCGCAGAATTTGAATCAGAAACTCCGTACTTCTACTCAACATATGGATGGGAAAATGAGTCTATCAAGTCTAATAAGGAATCTGTACTTGTCCTAGGTTCTGGTCCAATCCGTATCGGTCAAGGGGTAGAGTTTGACTACGCAACTGTTCACTCTGTTAAAGCTATCCAGGCTGCTGGCTACGAAGCCATCATTATGAACTCAAACCCGGAGACAGTTTCAACAGACTTCTCTGTCTCAGACAAACTTTACTTTGAGCCCTTGACTTTCGAAGATGTGATGAATGTCATCGATTTGGAGCAACCAAAAGGTGTTATCGTTCAATTTGGTGGTCAAACAGCTATCAACCTAGCTGAGCCATTAGCAAAAGCTGGTGTGACTATCCTTGGTACTCAAGTTGCGGACTTGGACCGTGCGGAAGACCGTGACCTCTTCGAACAAGCCCTCAAAGACTTGGATATTCCACAACCTCCTGGACAAACAGCAACCAATGAAGAAGAAGCAGTACTTGCTGCACGTAAAATTGGTTTCCCAGTTCTCGTTCGCCCTTCATATGTCTTGGGTGGACGTGCTATGGAAATCGTTGAGAATGAAGATGATCTTCGTTCTTACATGCGGACTGCGGTTAAGGCTAGTCCAGACCACCCAGTTCTTGTTGACTCTTATATCGTCGGACAAGAGTGTGAAGTCGATGCCATTTCAGACGGAGAAAATGTCCTCATTCCTGGTATCATGGAGCATATCGAACGTGCTGGTGTCCACTCAGGTGACTCCATGGCTGTTTATCCTCCTCAAACCTTGTCGCAAAAAGTTCAAGAAACGATTGCAGACTACACCAAACGTCTTGCAATTGGCCTCAACTGTCTTGGGATGATGAATATTCAGTTTGTTATCAAGGATGAGAAAGTCTACGTCATTGAAGTAAACCCTCGTGCCAGCCGTACTGTTCCATTCCTTTCTAAAGTAACCAACATCCCGATGGCACAGGTAGCGACTAAGTTGATTCTTGGTCAAAGTCTTGAAGAGCTTGGTTACCAAGATGGGCTTTACCCAGAAAGTAGTCGCGTTCATATCAAGGCACCAGTATTCTCCTTTACCAAGCTAGCTAAGGTAGACAGCCTGCTTGGACCTGAAATGAAGTCAACAGGGGAAGTCATGGGTTCTGATACCACTCTTGAAAAAGCTCTCTACAAGGCCTTTGAAGCTTCTTATCTTCACTTACCAACCTTTGGTAATGTTGTCTTCACTATCGCAGATGATGCAAAAGAAGAAGCACTAGATTTAGCTCGTCGTTTCCAAAATATTGGCTACGGAATCCTTGCAACTGAAGGAACAGCAGACTTCTTTGCAAGTCATGGATTGAAAGCTCAACTCGTTGGTAAGATTGGTGATGATGAACATGATATCCCAAGCTACGTCCGCAAAGGAAAAATTCAATCAATCATCAATACAGTTGGTACTAAACGAACAGCTGATGAAGATGGAGAGCAAATCAGACGTTCAGCCATTGAACATGGTGTTCCTCTCTTTACAGCTTTGGATACAGCAGATGCGATGTTAAAAGTATTAGAAAGCAGAAGTTTTGTCACAGAAGCCATCTAAGAAAAAAATGATTCTCGAAAGGGAATCATTTTTTATTTTATGAAAATGAGAATGTTTTTACAATCATTAAAATGTAATCAAAATGAAATAGTAAGTAATAAAATTATAATAAATAATGAGATAGCTAGATATAAATCCATAAATAAAAGGGACTAAATCTTTCTACATATACATATATATTTATATCGAATTTCATATTTTTAACAAATACCTAAAACCCAGTAAAGAAAACGCTTTCGAAAACACGTAATTCTTTGAAAACAGTTTGAGCTTTTGATATGATAGAGGTGCTAAAGTGGGTATTTTATATCTTGCAACATCTGTCCTCAATCTACAGAATTTGTAGAAATATTACTTGCTGAAAGTAAAAAAATATAAAGGAGAACTTATCCATATGATAAGAAAAGAACAACAACGCTTCTCTTTGCGTAAATATAAGGTTGGTGTTGCATCAGTCTTTTTAGGAACAACTTTTAGCTTCATGATGGCTAATGGAGCCACAGCATTGGCGTCCGAGCTTCCGACACAGCCAGTTACCGAAGAGAAAACTGAGTTGGTAAATACGGGTGATTCTAGTGGGGAATTATCAAATAAGGATGTGGAAACTACTGAAGTAGTAGCTGAAGCTAAGGAAGAAGTCGCTGAACCTCAACCGACGGAAACTACTAATGTAGCAGAAGGTCAAGCTGCGCCAGAAGTAAAAGAAGAAATAAAGCCAGAAACTACTGAAGTAAAGTCTGAAGCTGCAACTTCAGAAAAACCTGCTACAGAAACTATCAAAGCTTCTGAAAAAAAGGAAGAAGTAAAACCAGCTGTTTCTGAAGGTAATAAACCAAAAGTTCGCAGTCGTCGTGCAGCAGAAGACCACAACTATACACCGGTTGTAACTGAAAACTATCTAAAAGATGGGGAAAAGGCTACACCAGAAATGACAGACCCAAATGGGGCAACTGTTAATTCTCAAACAGTTCCAGCTGGCTATGAAAGAAAAGAAGGAGATCTTTATACATACAGTATTGTCGAACTAACTGAGTTTAATAAACGTTACAATACAAATTACTACTCTCGTTCATACAAGAAATTTGATGATTCTACTGAAACAACTGTCGAATTAATTGATAAGAATACTGGTAATGTAGTAGAAACTAGAACGATTACTGCTTCAAGTGGAGTTCAAAGCTTTACGACAACTAAGGCTGCCTCTAATGGGGAGCTTACTTATCAAGTTGATTATAATAAAGGTGTTGCTGCTAGTAAGGCTGAAGCACCTCAACCCTTCCTTCAATATGGTTTTGAAGTTGGTGCAAGTATCCAAGCTTTAGTAGCTCCTGGACATAATCTTACTACTGAGGAACAAAAACTATTCGATGCAGTTTATAAAGCTCGTACTTCAACAGATATTATTAACATTGTAGAACCAGCTTATAATGGACGTCAAATTACAGATACAAACAGTAAAATTCCTGGACTTGTTGAAAAAACAACCTACTATAGAGTAGTAGATAAAAATAATGCTACATTTAACGCTAATAAAACAGATAAAACTGTTCAAGACTACGTGCCAAATGGTAATGAGGTAGATTTAGCTAAGTACACAACTAAAGCTATGGAAGGACAACATTTCACAGCTTCAGGTGAGCGCCAATTTGATGGTTATAAACTTTATCAATCAGCAGATCCGGATACCACATCTGGTTATGTCAGTCGTCCTTACAAAGTTGGTACGAAATTTATGGACGCTGAGCGCGCGGGAATTAAACGTATTAAAGAAATCGTAGACGAAGATGGTTCGGTAGTCGTTCGAGTTTATCTTTTAGATCCAAAACAACAAAGCAAACGTTCTGATGGTACCTTGGAAACAGATGGCTACATGTTACTAGCAGAAACCAAACCGATTAAACCGGGAAAAGCAAATACCGAAGATTTGGTAGTTAAGAAGTCTCCACTTTATACTATTCCTTTCACAGATAGTAAAGGTGTAAACTATCCAAACGGTAAAGAAATTCCATTTGACTTCCAAAAAGCTGGTGGATATGTACCATATAAAACGGTATTCGTACCATTCTTAGGAGACAAAATCGGTCACCTTTCTCCGAACGAACAATTGATTCGTGGAGTATATGGTATTGGTACAAACGTTGACTTATTAAACTCTTTAACACCTTATAAACAACCGATTTACTACTATGTAAAACGCGAACCAGCAAAAGTTACACCAGAATTCGAAAAAGAGCTTGCTGGACGTGTATTAACAGATGGAGAATTCAGCTTCAAGTTAACAGAAGAAAAGAGTACTCCAGATAAACATGAAGAAACTGTTACAAACAAAAATGGCAAGGTTACATTTAGTGAATTATCATTTAGCAATCCTGGTACCTATAAATATAAGATTACAGAGTTAAAAGGTTCTGATGCAAACGTTGACTACGATGCTATGACAGTTACAATGACAGTTACGGTAACTGAAAAAAATGCAGTGGGTGATCTCGAAGCTACAGTTAAGTATGATTCAGAAGGTGGATTTAGTGCAGATGCTAATGATAAAATCTTTAACAACTATGTAGTTTCACCAGTAGTTACTAAGTTTGATTTTACGAAGAAACTCGCAGGCCGCAAACTTAAGGAAGGTGAATTTAGCTTTGTCCTGAAGAATGCAGCAGGTGAAGAAGTTGAAACTGTTAAAAATAAAGAAGACGGAACTGTTACGTTCTCAGAATTATCATTCGATAATACAAAAGTTGGTACCCATACTTATACAGTAGAAGAGGTTATCCCAGCTACTAAAGAATTAGGAATGACTTATGACACCATGAAAGCAACGCTTACCGTGGAAGTTGCAAAAAATGGACATACCCTAACAACTGTAACAAATGTCAGCTCAGCAGGTGGTGTGAATGAAAATGGAGAATCAACAGATGGAACGGAAGATATAGAGTTTAACAATAAAATAACTCCTCCAGAAACACCAGAATTCCAACCTGAAAAATTTGTCCTCAGCAAAGAAAAATATGATCTCACTGGTGAGAAATTGCTAGATGATGATAATGAACTAACAGACGAATATGGTGAGACAAATGCTAATCCATATGCTGATACTGCTAAATACAATGAAGTAGAAAATATTAATACTAAGACAGTTGAACGTGGTTCAAAAATTGTTTATCAAGTTTGGTTGGATACAACTAAATTTACTGATAAAAACAATGTCCAATATGTAGGTGTTTCAGATAAATATGATGCTGACAAACTTACAGTTGAGTCTTCTTCAATTAAAGCTTACGATGGTAAAACTGGTGTTGATGTAACTGATAAATTTGATATTACAGTTGAAAATGGTACTATTAGTGCGACATCTAAGAAGAAATTTGTCAATGCTGATAATGTCATTGATACAACTGAATTTGAATTTGGAAGATACTACAAGTTTGATATCCCAGCTACAGTCAAAGAAAATGTTGCTGCAGGAGCTGATATCGAAAACACTGCCAACCAAATCGTTCACGTTTATAATCCAGTAAGTAAAACAGTTGAAAAACCAGAAAAACCTACTCAAAAACGTGTAAATACTGTACCAATTACAGTTGATCTCAAGTTTACTAAGAAGTTGGAAGGTCGTGAACTTCAAGCCAACGAATTCGAATTCGTATTGAAGAAAGACGGCGTTGAAGTTGAACACGTGAAGAATGACGCTGCTGGTAAGATTGTCTTCAAGTCTCTTGAATTCGGTCGTGATGATCTTGGTAAGACCTACAACTACACAGTAGAAGAAACTCCTGGTACAGATGCAACTGTCAAATACGACACAATGGTTGCTACTGTTAAAGTGGTTGTTTCACACGATGGTACAGCGAAAGCCATCGTTGCCAACGTCACAGACGCTGCTGATAAAGAGTTCAATAATACTGTAACTCCACCGGAAGAACCTAAGTTCCAACCAGAGAAATACGTTGTTTCTAAAGAAAAATACGATATCACTGGTGACAAGCTCGTTGATGACGATTCTGAATTGACAGATAAATATGATGATACAAACGCGAATCCATACGCGGATAATACCATCAATAATGAAGTGGAAAACTTAAATACTAAGACTGTTGAACGTGGATCAAAATTAGTTTACCAAGTATGGTTGGATACTACTAAGTTTGACGCAGCTAACAAGGATAACATCCAATCAGTAGGAATCTCAGATGACTACGATGAAACTAAGTTGAACCTTGATGCTACTAAGATCAAAGCTTATGACTCAGTAACAGGCGCAGAAGTAACTGATAAATTCGATATAACTGTGAACAACGGTGTGATTACTGCAACCCTTAAAGATGGCTTCACGAAGTCACTTGGCGATGCAGAAAACACACAAGTCATCGACACAACTAAATTCGCTTTCGGACGTTACTACAAGTTCGACATCCCAACAACAGTGAAAGCTGATGTTCCTGGCGGAATAGATATCGAAAATACAGCGGCTCAAGTAGTGAACTACTACAACCCAACCACTAAGAAAGTTGAAAAACCAGAAAAACCAACTGAAAAACGTGTAAACAACGTACCAATTCAAATTGAACTTGACTTCAAGAAAGCTCTTGCTGGTCGTCAATTGAAAGCCAACGAGTTTACTTTCCAATTGTTAGACGATGATGAATTCAATGTTCTTGAAACAGCAACCAATGATAAGGATGGTAAGGTTAAATTCACTAGCCTTAAGTACACAAACAATGATATCGGTGTTTACCGTTACAAAGTAGTAGAAGTTGCTGGTACAGACTCAACCGTTACATATGACAATATGAAAGCTGTTGTAACAGTCACTGTTTCTCATGATGGTAAGGCTAAAGCTTTAGTTGCTAAGGTCGGAGATATTGCCGATAAAGAGTTTAACAACACTGTGACTCCTCCAGAAGAACCTAAGTTCCAACCAGAGAAATACGTTGTAACTAAAGAGAAATACGACATCACAGGTGACAAGCTCGTTGATGATGATAAAGAGTTGGCAGACAAGTACGCAGATACTAATGCGGACCCATATGCGGACGATGCATCAAACAACGAAAAAGAAAACTTGAACACCAAGACTGTGAAACGTGGCGACAAGTTGGTTTACCAAGTATGGTTGGATACAACTAAATTCGACGTAGCTAACAAGGATAACATCCAATCAGTAAGTATTTCTGATGACTTCGATGAAACTAAGGTTGATGTAGATGCTTCAGCTATCAAGGCTTACGATTCAGTAACTGGTGCGGATGTGACAGACAAGTTCGACATTAAGGTTGAAAATGGTGTTATGACCGCAACTCTTAAAGATGGCTTCACTAAGTCACTTGGCGACGCAGAAAACACACAAGTTATTGACACAACTAAATTCGCCTTCGGACGTTACTACAAGTTCGACATCCCAGCCACTGTTAAAGCAGACGTTGAAGGTGGAGTAGACATCGAAAACACAGCAGCGCAAATTGTAAACTACTACAATCCAACTACGAAGAAAGTTGAAAAACCAGAAAAACCAACTGAAAAACGTGTTAACTCAGTTCCAATTGAAGTCGAATTCAACTTCACTAAGAAACTCGAAGGTCGTGAGTTGAAAGATGGTGAGTTCAGCTTCGTATTGAAAGACTCTAAAGGTACTGAAATCGAAACAGTTCAGAACGATAAAGATGGTAAGGTGAAATTCGCTAAACTTGAATTCACTAAAGCCCAAGTTGGAACTCATAAGTACACCGTAGAAGAAGTTAAAGGATCTGATGCGACAGTCACTTACGACTCTATGAAGGCTGAAATCACAGTAGAAGTTGAACACGATGGAAAAGCTAAAGCACTTGTGAAGACGCTAACTGACGCTCCAGATACAGAGTTTAACAACACTGTGACTCCTCCGGAAGAACCTAAGTTCCAACCAGAGAAGTATGTATTGGATACAGCTAAGTTCTCAATTACTGATAACAAGCTTCTCGATGATGATTCTGAGTTGGCAGACAAGTACGCAGATACTAATGCGGACCCATATGCGGACGATGCATCAAACAACGAAAAAGAAAACTTGAACACCAAGACTGTGAAACGTGGCGACAAGTTGGTTTACCAAGTATGGTTGGATACAACTAAATTCGACGTAGCTAACAAGGATAACATCCAATCAGTAAGTATTTCTGATGACTTCGATGAAACTAAGGTTGATGTAGATGCTTCAGCTATCAAGGCTTACGATTCAGTAACTGGCGCTGATGTGACAGACAAGTTCGACATTAAGGTTGAAAATGGTGTTATGACCGCAACTCTTAAAGATGGCTTCACTAAGTCACTTGGCGACGCAGAAAACACACAAGTTATTGACACAACTAAATTCGCCTTCGGACGTTACTACAAGTTCGACATCCCAGCCACTGTTAAAGCAGACGTTGAAGGTGGAGTAGACATCGAAAACACAGCAGCGCAAATTGTAAACTACTACAATCCAACTACGAAGAAAGTTGAAAAACCAGAAAAACCAACTGAAAAACGTGTTAACTCAGTTCCAATTGAAGTCGAATTCAACTTCACTAAGAAACTCGAAGGCCGTGAGTTGAAAGCTGGCGAATTCAGCTTCGTATTGAAAGACTCTAAAGGTACTGAAATCGAAACAGTTCAGAACGATAAAGATGGTAAGGTGAAATT